>JBFWYJ010000288.1:0-4661 GCA_050186555.1 Bacteroidia bacterium | reverse complement strand
TTTTAAAATATAATATATATTGTTTTTTATTTAATACGTCATTTATTATTTCCATATCAAAACCTTTAGAGTTTAAATATCGGATTAATTTGAATTTATCTTGAGGTTTTTCGGAAAGAATATTTCCATTTACCTTTTTGCTAATCAATTGCTCAATTGTTTTGATGTAATCGCCTTCATCAATGAGTGATATGGCTTTATTTATAGAGTAATTACTGATATTCTTTTTCTTAAGTTCTAGTTTGATTTTTAGCTTACCCCATTTTTTAATTCTAAATTTCCCTTGGGTAAAGAGTTGTGCAAACCTTTCTTCATTTACAAAATTATTGCTGATTAAATCCGAAAGCAATGAGTTTGCTTCATCCTTTGTGGCACCAAGTTCTCTGCTTTTTAGTAAGCAATCTTTCGGACTTCTTTCTTGATAAGCACACCAATTTTGTAATTTTATGAGCATCGCATGATAATTAGTATTTTCGTCCGGCTTAGTCATCAATAGCAGAGAACAAAAGTAAAAACATATGTTTAAATTTCCGGAAGGTTTTATTGATAGTTTATCAGCCTTAGAAGGCTTTGATAAAGATTCCTTTGTTTCTGCGCATGAGAAAGCTCCACCAGTCTCAATAAGAAAAAATCCCTACAAGGATTATTTAGTAATTGATTCAAATTACATCAACATTCCGTGGTGTGATACAGGTTACTACCTGAAGGAAAGACCAGTTTTTACGCTTGACCCGAAGTTCTTAGCCGGAGGATATTATGTTCAGGAAGCCTCATCGATGTTTATTTCTCATATTTTAAAACATTTATTGGGCGGACCTGTAGAGGCAAATTTTCTTGACATGTGCGCAGCTCCGGGTGGAAAATCTACAATATTGTTGGATTATTTGAAAGATGAAGGGGTTTTAGTATCAAATGAAATTATCGTCTCACGATGTTCTGTACTTGCACAAAATCTTGCAAAGTGGGGAAGGTGTAATCATATTGTAACGAATAACAATCATGATGCATTCCGAAAAATTGGTGAAATTTTCGATTTAATTTTGGTTGACGCACCTTGTTCAGGTAGTGGTTTGTTTAGAAAACAACCTGAGTCTGTTAATGAGTGGTCACTTCAAAATGTTGAAATGTGCGCTACAAGGCAACGAGAAATATTAGAAAGCGCATGTAACGTCTTAAAACCCGGAGGCTATCTAATTTACTCTACCTGTAGTTATTCCAGAAAAGAGAATGAGGAAATCACCAATTGGGTAAATGAAAAGTATGGATTAGAGCATGTAGAAATCCCGTTTTCTGATAGCTGGGGGATAATTAAATCTGATGGAGGATACAGGTTTTATCTCAATAAATTGGAAGGAGAAGGTTTTTATTGTGCCGTCTTTCGAAAAAAAGCCGTAAAAAATTTGGCTAGTAACTTAAAAAACGACTCTCGATATTTTAAAAATCCTGACAAAAGCGAATTGAGTCAGTTAGAAAAATATTTAAAAGAAAATCACGGACAGGTAATATTGAAAGCAAAAGAAGAGTTTAAATTAATAGGTAAGGGCATTATAGAAGTACTGAGTAATTTGCAAAAACCTATTTTCATTAGGACGGTTGGTACAAATATAGGCATGATAAAGGGAAAGGATTTTATACCAAGTCACGAGTTAGCGTTATCAGTCTTTTTATCTGAGCAGGTGGATGATATTCAACTCAATGAGGAACAGGCAATTAGTTATTACAAAAAACAAGATTTCGTTATAAATCCCGGCGCAAAAGGTATGAAATTAGTGAAGCACAATTCTATTGGTTTGGGATGGTGCAAGCTGCTTGAAAGGCGAATGAATAATTATTTGCCAAATGCTTTTATGATAAGGAATCAAGCACTTTAATAGTTCTCCAAAATGACTAATAAAAAATGCAAAATAATTTTAATTGAATGTTTTGTTTAATGAAAATTAATGTATAATTTTGCAGTCCCTAAAAAACTAGGGAAACTGTTATTTAATAGTAAAGAGCTCAAAAGCCGAAGTAGCTCAGCTGGTAGAGCAGCTGATTTGTAATCAGCTGGTCGGGGGTTCGAGTCCCTTCTTCGGCTCATTTTGAGGTTGGGGTAATACCAGAGTGGCCAAATGGGGCAGACTGTAAATCTGCTGTCTTTCGACTTCGGTGGTTCGAATCCATCTTACCCCACAGAATTGTTGCAATTCGGCAAAAGTTGTTTTGTTACAAGCGGAAGTAGCTCAATTGGTAGAGCTCCAGCCTTCCAAGCTGGAGGTTGCGGGTTCGAGACCCGTCTTCCGCTCTTTTCTGAAACTGAAATACTGCTTTTGAAGCAGGTATCATTAATAAGGCTTGTGTATATCGGTTTTTTTAATGTTATGGCCCTCAGAAGGGGTTTTTGGGATTAGGATGACAATGCTCTTTGAATACGGATTGGCTGTTGTAGCTCAGTGGTAGAGCACTTCCTTGGTAAGGAAGAGGTCGGCAGTTCAATCCTGCTCAACAGCTCAGATGTTAGCGGGAATACCCCTTATCAGGAGATTCGGGGTGTTTTCACAAGAAAATGAAAATAGAAACCAAATACAAAAAATAAACAGTAAATAACTAAAAACTATGGCAAAAGAAAAATTCGACCGTTCCAAACCACACGTAAATATTGGAACTATTGGTCACGTTGACCACGGAAAAACCACCTTAACTGCTGCGATTACAACGGTTTTGGCTGAAAAAGGATTAGCAGAATTAAGAGATTTCTCTTCAATTGACAATGCTCCTGAAGAAAAAGAACGTGGTATTACAATTAATACCTCTCACGTTGAGTATCAAACAGATAAGCGTCACTATGCTCACGTTGATTGTCCTGGTCACGCCGATTATGTAAAAAACATGGTTACTGGTGCTGCTCAGATGGACGGTGCTATTTTAGTTGTTGCTGCAACAGACGGTCCTATGCCACAAACTCGCGAGCATATCCTATTAGCTCGTCAGGTAGGTGTTCCTAGAATCGTTGTATTCATGAATAAAGTGGATATGGTTGAAGATGCTGAGTTATTAGACTTAGTTGAAATGGAAATCCGTGAATTATTAAGTTTCTATAAATTTGATGGTGATAATACACCAATCATCCGTGGTTCAGCTTTAGGTGGATTGAATAAAGATCCTCAGTGGGTTGATAAAATCATGGAATTAATGAATGCAGTTGATGAGTATATCCCATTGCCTCCACGTGATAAGGATAAGCCTTTCTTGATGCCGGTTGAAGACGTATTCACGATTACTGGTCGTGGTACTGTAGCAACAGGTCGTATCGAAACAGGTGTTGTTAACTCTGGTGAAGAGGTTGATATTATCGGTATGGGTGCTGAGAAATTGAAGTCAACTGTTACTGGTGTTGAGATGTTCCGTAAGATCCTTGATAGCGGTGAAGCTGGAGATAACGTAGGTTTATTGTTACGCGGTATTGATAAAGCTGATATCCGTCGTGGTATGGTTATCGCGAAGCCGGGTTCAGTTACTCCTCACTCTAAGTTTAAAGCTGAGGTTTACATCTTGAAAAAAGAAGAAGGTGGTCGTCATACACCATTCCAAAATAAATATCGTCCGCAGTTCTATTTCCGTACTACTGACGTAACTGGAGAAATTAATTTAGAAGCAGGTCGCGAAATGGTAATGCCTGGAGATAACGTTACAATTGAAGTTAATTTGATTAACCCAATTGCGATGGACAAAGGTTTACGCTTTGCGATTCGTGAAGGTGGCCGTACCGTAGGTGCTGGTCAGGTTACTGAGATATTAGACTAATTGCCATAGTATTAATATAGGCAAAATGGCTCCCGAAAATCGGGATGCCATTTTGCTGTTTATTAGGTGATGGTTTTTTAGGAGTATTACGGGCATAGTTCAATGGTAGAATAGCGGTCTCCAAAACCGTTGATGGGAGTTCGAATCTCTCTGCCCGTGCGTTAAAAAAAAGGAATATGAGTAAATTTTCTGCATATATCAGCGAAACAAAAAACGAATTGTTGAATAAAGTTAGCTGGCCTACCTGGCAAGAGCTTCAAGGTAGTTCGGTAGTTGTAATGATTAGTTCCATTATCATTGCACTTGTTGTGTTCTTAATGGATATGGGTTTTGAAAATTTAATGAAAGCGGCTTATAGCCTAGTGGGTTAATTTAATTGTAGATCATGTCAGAAGTTACGAAAACCGAAAACCAAACTACCAAAAAATGGTATGTGGTTCGTGCTATTAGCGGACAGGAGAAAAAAGTAAAGCAGTACATTGAGCTTGAAATTTCTCGTTTAAAATTGGAGAATTATGTTTCACAGGTTTTAATTCCAACTGAAAAAATAATTCAAATCAGAAATGGTAAGAAAATCACTAAAGAGAGATCTTTTTATCCTGGTTATGTTTTAATAGAAGCTTCATTAGTTGGTGAAATCCCTCATATCATTAAGAATATTACGGGAGTAATCGGTTTTCTTGGTGAAACAAAAGGTGGAGATCCGGTGCCAATGCGCTTATCTGAGGTAAACAGAATATTAGGAAAAGTTGATGAATTAACTGAGAGTGAAGGAACAATCACAACTAATTACATGGTTGGTGAAACTGTTAAAGTAATTAATGGTCCGTTTAACGGATTTAATGGTGTGATTGAAGAAGTGATGGAAGATAAGAAAA
>JBFWYJ010000287.1:0-4737 GCA_050186555.1 Bacteroidia bacterium | reverse complement strand
CCATTTCATCACTGTTACAGGACTGTATTTTGCGTAAAGTGGTTTGCTTCCAACAACAAATACAGCCCAAGATGCAGCGTTTAATAAAGTCATAGCATCTCCAACCAATGTTTCGCTGCCAAATTGAAAATTACCTCTGAAGCTTAATATGATGTAAGCACCAATAATGGCAAGAATCAATCCGGAAGCCTTGAAAATGGTTATTCTCTCTTTCAAAACAATTAAGGTAAAAATGAAAACCATAATGGGATTTGAAATCATAATGATGGCTGAATTGATAGGCGTTGTGATAGACAAGCCCCAGATGAAGAAAACCTGATTAATAATGACGCCAAACAGCGTTAATACAGCTATTCTTTTTAAATCTTTCTTATCTACTTTTTCATGTTTTGTAAATAAAGACAATATCCAGAAAAGAATACAGGCTCCAATAACCCTAAACAGAACTAGTCCTAATGGCTGAATAAATGCCGGCATTAAATCTTTAGCAATGGAATAGTTCATTGCATATACAACCTGCGCAATCAATAAAGCGATGTGTCCCAAATTGGTTTTTGACATGGAGTGCAAATATGCTAATTAAACATGGAATTTAATATTTGTTCCGCAGGATGTTTCTCAAAGCGAACAATCCTGCGGGGACTTTTGCATAAATAATTCCATACTTTTTTAGCGAAAAAGTATGGGACTTGGTGAGGAAGACAAAGCAATGACAAAATGTGAATTGAAGTCCTGCAGAATGAAATTCAAATCAAATTCTATACTTTTATAAGGTGACAGTCATTGATCAAATGAATAGAAAAGTTGCGATTCCGGAAGAGGTTAATCGTATCGTTTCATTAGTGCCTTCTCAGTCTGAGTTTCTTTGGGATATGGGGCTGTCGAATAAAATAGTTGGTGTTTCTAAGTTTTGTATCCATCCTGATGAAATGTACAGAAATACAAAAAGAGTGGGCGGCACAAAACAACTTGATATTAAAGCTATAATCGACTTAAAACCTGATTTGGTGATTGGGAATAAAGAAGAGAATGTTCAGGAACAAATTGAGGAATTATCGAAGCATTGTCCCATATGGATGAGTGATGTGAATTCTTTAGAGGATGCATTTTCTATGATGCATTCATTAAATGAAATGTTGAATGTAAGCTCAGAGAAGAAAGAATTGGTAAAGAATATTGAAGAAAATTTAAAAAGTGTTCAAGGAATGTTTGAGGGTACAAAAGTAGCCTATTTGATATGGCACGAACCGATAATGGCAGTTGGTAGCAATACATTTATTCATTCAGTATTAGAATACCTTGGTTTTGAAAATGTTTTAAGAAAGAATACGCGATACCCTGAACTGTCAACGGAAGAGCTATCCAAACTTGATTGCGATGTTTGTATGTTATCTTCAGAGCCATTTCCTTTCAAAGAGAGTCATTTGGAATGGTATACTAAAACTTTTCCTAACTTTAAGCCCCAATTAGTAGATGGTGAAATGTTTAGTTGGTATGGAACAAGGTTGGAAAAATTACCGTCTTATGTGAAACAATTGAAAAAGAACCGGAATGATTAACACAATAATAATAATAGTATTTCTACTGGCCTATTTAGCAATAATTCTTGAGCACTCAATTGAAATCAACAAAGCTGCTTTTGCCGTTTTTGCGGGTGTTGTATTATGGTTGTTATTAAGCGTGAATATTACTGACCCACATGAACTAGGACATCATTTAGAAGGGCATTTTTCTGAAATTGCAGGCATCCTTTTCTTTTTACTCGGAGCCATGACAACCGTAGAAGTTATTGATGGCCACAAGGGCTTTGATGTGATTACTTCTAAATTGAGCAAAGTATCAGTTTCAAAATTGTTTTGGATTGTAGGAATCTTGGCATTTTTCTTATCTGCGATATTGGATAATCTAACAACTACCATTTTGATGGTTTCTTTAGTTAGAAAAATGGTTGATGACAGTAAATTACGCTGGTACATTGCCGGGATGATTGTGATTTCAGCAAATGCAGGCGGTGCATTTAGTCCTATCGGGGATGTGACAACCACCATGTTGTGGATTGGCGGACAAATAACTGCCGGTAAATTGATTTCAGTTTTACTGATTCCCAGTATCATTTGTTATATCGTGCCTGCTATTTTCATGTTCCTGTTTCTTAAAAAGGCAAAACTATTGAATAGCGCAGGATTGAAGCAAGTAGAAACAGAAAAAACCTATTCAAAGGAATCGGTTTATATCCTGGTGTTAGGAATTTTAGGCTTAATTTCTGTTCCAATTGTTAAGAGCATTTTCCATGTGCCGCCTTACATGGGGATGATGCTGAGTTTAAGCGTTATTTGGATTGCCATAGAAATTATTTCGAGAAGAAGCGCTGATGCGGCTAATTTTACGGTTTCCAGCGCCTTAAGAAATATTGATACACCAAGCATTTTATTCTTTTTAGGCATATTGTTGGCGGTAGGGGCTCTACAAACAGCCGGCATACTAACTAATTTATCAGGATTCTTAAGTGAACATATCACCAGTCAAAGCTTACTGCTTTTCGTAACTGGTATAGCCTCAGCAATTGTAGACAACGTACCTCTTGTAGCCGCTTTTCAGGGGATGTATGACTTAAATGCAATTCCGGTTGATTCGGATTTTTGGCATCAGTTGTGTTATGCAACCGGTACAGGTGGGAGTTTGTTGATTATTGGTTCTGCTGCAGGAGTTGTTGCAATGGGGATTGAAAACATATCTTTCGGTTGGTATTTTAAGAGAATTGCACTGCTAGCTTTTATCGGTTTTGCAGCCGGATATATTTCGTTGAGTTTCATGCTATAATGGCGATTCAGGCCTTTTTGAGTATTTATTAACACCACTTACCAGGCCCATCATTATTATTAACTTTGTTGGATGCTTAGTTTGGATCCAAAAGAACTGAAAATCCCGGTACTTCAGAAGTATTTGCAAAATGCTATTGCACCTCGTCCTATTTGCTTTGCAAGCACAATTGATAAGTCAGGAAATCCCAATTTGGCTCCTTTCAGTTTTTTCAACATATTTTCAAGCAATCCGCCAATTTTAGTGTTTTCGCCCGCAAGAAGTGGCAGAACCGGCGCTACAAAAGACACATTGGATAATGTATTAGAAGTGCCTGAGGTGGTCATTAATGTTGTAAATTACAGTATGGTTCACCAAATGAGTCTTTCCAGCAGTCCATTTCCAAAGGGAGTAAACGAATTTGTGAAGTCAGGTTTCACACAACAGGCATCAGAATTAATAAAACCTTTTCGTGTAAAGGAATCGCCTGTTCAATTGGAATGTAAAGTGAACGAAGTGAAAAGCTTAGGAGAGCAAGGTGGTGCAGGAAATTTGGTAATATGTGAAGTGTTAAGAATTCACATAGCAGAAAGCGTCTTGAAAGAAGACCAATCTATCGATACAAAGAAGATTGATTTGGTTGCAAGAATGGGAGATAACTGGTATTGCAGAGCAAGTGGCGATAGTTTATTTGAAGTGGAGAAGCCTATAACAACAATTGGTATTGGTGTTGATGCTTTACCGGACAACATCCGTAACAGCAAAATACTAACCGGAAATAATTTAGGTTTACTGGGAAGTGTAGAAGAAATACCTCAGAAAGAAAACAGTTCAGAGGCCGTTTCAAACGAGGAAGAAAAACATAAACTTGCTAAAAGTCTGTTAGACAAAGGAGAGCTGATGAAAGCATGGCAAGTATTACTTAATTAGAAAAAACAAAAAATCAGATATATGGAAATAACAGGAGTACTAAAAGTAAAATACGATACGCAAAAAATTAGCGATCGTTTTTCAAAGCGTGAATTTGTATTAACAACTGACGGTAATACCCCGTATCCTCAGCATGTGAGTTTTCAGGTAACTCAGGATAAATGCAGTATGTTGGATCAATACAATATTGGAGACGAATTGAAAATTCAATTTAATTTAAGAGGTAGAGAGTGGAATGGTCCACAAGGTGTAAAGTATTTCAATACTTTAGAAGCCTGGAGAATTGAAAAATTCAATTCGGGGTCGGCACAGCAGAATACTCAAAACACCTGCAATTCAGGACTAAACACAAATGTTTCTGAATCAGGACCGGTATTTACATCATCAAACATTGATGATAGCGACGATCTTCCTTTTTAAATAAAGAACAGGTATTGCTGTCACGATGAAAACTCGTAAACCTAAGGTTTTACTTATTTATACAGGCGGAACAATTGGAATGGTCAGAGATGTGAAAACAGGCTCGTTAAGACCTTTCAATTTTAAATCTCTTACCAGTCAGGTACCTGAATTAGGTTTACTGAATGTTGAGTTGAAAACGCATGCATTCAAACAGCCAATCGATTCATCAGACATGAAAATTTCTGTTTGGAAGGAATTGGCTGAAATAATTGAGAAAAATTATAATAAGGTTGATGGCTTTGTAGTACTTCATGGCTCAGATACCATGAGTTATACTGCAAGTGCTTTAAGCTTTATGTTGGAAAATTTGAACAAGCCGGTGATTCTCACCGGTTCTCAATTACCAATAGGCATAATCAGAACAGACGGTAAGGAGAATTTAATCACGGCAATTGAAATTGCAGGTACACAAATTAAAGGAAAGCCTGTAGTTAGAGAAGTTTGTATTTATTTTGAGTACAAACTGTTTAGAGGCAACAGAACTTATAAATATAACAGTGAACATTTTGACGCATTTGAATCTCCAAATTATCTGACACTGGCAGA
>JBFWYJ010000286.1:0-4749 GCA_050186555.1 Bacteroidia bacterium | reverse complement strand
ACAGAGCAATAGTATCATTGGAGGTGAGCATTTAGCACTTGCCTCGTCGCACAAGTCAATACAAAAATAAAGTCCAAAAGGACTAACATCTTTACGAAATCTTTATATGTCAATTACTAACTTTGTAACGAAAAAATTGGACTTACTAAGAACAAGAAAATACAGCAAAACAAAACAATACCTAATAAGCATTTTGCTTATTGTATTGACTGCAATTTTATGTTTCATCTCGGTTGATTTTATTGGTTACCGCGCAGTTGCACTAATACTTTTATTGGTTGTATCAGTAAACGCTATTTTATTTGATATTTTTCCAGTAATCCTTTCAGCATTATTAAGTGCTATAATTTGGAATTTCTTTTTTATTCCACCAATTCTGACTTTTCACATTGGGACTCCAGAAGATGGATTAATGTTTCTAATGTATTTTGTGATTGCTTCAATTAACGCTGTATTGACAAATAAAATAAGGGAAGTGGAGAGAAAAGAAAGAGATGAAGAAGAAAAATTGAAAACAATAAAACTCTATAATACATTACTGAATTCCCTTTCGCACGAACTGAGAACGCCAGTTTCAACCATCATCGGTGCTGTAGACACACTTAAAGAAAGCAGGGACAAACTTTCACTAACAAACCAAACCGAACTACTTTCACAAATTGATATTGCCAGTCATCGCCTAAACAGACAAGTAGAAAATCTGCTCAACATGAGTCGACTTGAAAGCGGAATGTTAAAACTCAACTTAGACTGGTGTGATTTGAACGAACTCATTTTTTCGGTGGTACAAAAGCTTTCACCTACTAACAACAGTAAGCACAAAATTATTTTCAAAGCGAACGAGCATCTACCCTTTTTCAAGTTGGACACGGGATTGATGGAACAGGTTTTTTACAACATCATATGCAATGCAATTCAATACACACCCGAAAACTCAATAATAGTGATTGATGCATCGCACCAATTCGACAATTGTGTTATTTCTATCTCAGATAACGGGAACGGTTTTCCCAAAATTGAAATGCAATATGTTTTTGATAAATTTTACCGTTTACCTCAAAGTGTGACAGGTGGAAGTGGCTTGGGGTTGAGTATTGCAAAAGGCTTTATAGAAGCGCACAATGGTAAAATCAAATTGGAAAACAACAAGGAAGGTGGTGCAAAATTTACAATTAAAATTCCTGCCGAATCTTCATTCATAAACAACCTTAAAAATGTCTAAAGCGGAAATTTTAATCATTGACGATGAGCCACAAATACGAAAATTGCTTGAAATAAACTTGGAAAGCAATGACTACAAAGTATTACAGGCAGCGACAGGAAAAGAAGGAATTGTTTTAGCCGCCAATCATCCACCAGAATTGATTTTACTGGACATTGGTTTACCCGACAAAAGCGGACACGAAGTTTTGAAAGAATTAAGAACATGGTTCAATAAAGCAATCATTATTCTTTCTGTGCAAAGCAGCGAAACAGATATTGTAAATGCACTTGACAATGGAGCAACGGACTATCTTACAAAACCATTTCGAACTGGGGAATTATTAGCTCGTATTCGTTCTTGCATTCGAAGGAACAACACCGATGAAAGGAATAGTATGCTAACGGTTGGTAATTTACAAATTGACTTGATTGCACGGACTGTAAAGCGCAATAAAGAATTGCTTAAACTCACTTCAACTGAATACAAGTTACTTTCGATTTTTGTAAAAAATGAAGGTAGAGTCTTAACTCATCAATACCTTCTTAAAGAAATTTGGGGCGTAGGTTACCAAACCGACACTCAATACCTAAGAGTCTTTGTAGGAACGCTCCGAAAAAAGATTGAAGATAATCCAAACGAACCAAAGCACATCATCACCGAAAGTGGAGTTGGCTATCGTTTCAACTGATTTTTAGTATTCATCTTTATATAATCTTTATAATTTAACTATACACTTTTACATTTTAGCGATAACATTCTGACCAACTTTGCATCATCAACTTATGATGAATGGAAAAGGTAAAAAACAGCATCAAGGGTAAAGTAACGGCAGCAACATTATTAGTAGCACTTGGAATTATTTACGGTGACATAGGGACAAGTCCACTCTATGTATTAAAAGCAATTGTTGGCGAAAGACCAATTACTGAAATTCTTGTCTACGGCGGCATTTCATGTGTATTTTGGACACTCACTTTTCAAACCACCATAAAATATATTTGGCTTACGCTCAAAGCTGACAATCACGGTGAAGGGGGTGTTTTTTCACTTTATGCGCTTGTTCGTAAATACAGAAATTGGTTAGCCATTCCCACCATAATTGGGGCGACAACACTATTAGCGGATGGAATTTTAACTCCTCCAATTTCAGTTGCCTCAGCCGTTGAGGGCATAACTAATTTTAGAGGGCTTGAAAACATTCCAACTGTTCCTATTGTTGTATTAATTCTTTCAGCACTGTTTTTCTTTCAACGATTTGGGACACACAAAGTTGGCAGCACTTTCGGGCCTGCTATGTTGGTCTGGTTTATCATGCTTTCAACTTTAGGCTTGATACAAATTTTATATCACCCTAATATTTTTAAAGCTCTTAACCCTCTATATGCCTTTAAATTTCTTACAGTATACCCTCATGGTTTTTGGTTATTAGGTGCTGTTTTTTTGGCTACAACAGGAGCAGAGGCGTTATATTCAGATCTAGGACATTGTGGAAGAAAAAATATTCGTATTACATGGGCAGCCGTAAAAACCTGTCTCTTAATTAACTATATGGGGCAAGCTGCTTGGATTATGAATTTGGGCGAAGGAAATTTATTGAACGGACAAAATCCATTTTATGAAATCATGCCGAATTGGTTTTTACCATTGGGAATTGCTATTGCAACTTTAGCTGCGATTATCGCATCACAAGCGATGATAAGTGGAAGCTACACGCTTATTAGTGAGGCAATGAACTTAAACTTTTGGCCAAGAGTAGCTGTAAGACAACCAACGGAACTAAAAGGACAAATATATATTCCAAGTGTAAACAACATACTATGGATTGGTTGTATACTCATGATATTATATTTTCAAAGTTCAACCCATATGGAAGCAGCTTATGGCTTTAGTATTACCATTACCATGTTGATGACAACAATATTGCTGGCTCACTACCTATATTACAAACTACGCTGGAATGGCTGGTTAGTAATCGCATTAGTACTCTTCTTCGGAACAATTGAAACATCATTTTTCATTGCCAACGTTGCCAAGATTAAGGAAAGGTGGATGTTCTTATTTTTCGAATTGTTCATTTTTCTTGTGATGTATGTTTGGTTTTATGCACGAAAAATTAACAACCGATTTACCAAATTTGTTGACCTTGGAAAATATGTTTCCGAGATAAAAGAACTCAGTCAAGACGTAACCATATCTAAATTTTCAACGCATCTTATTTATCTCACAAAGGCTAACAATCGCCATGAGGTAGAAGAAAAAATCATTAAGTCAATTTTTGCGCGAAAACCAAAGCGGGCTGATGTATACTGGTTTGTTCATATACATAGAACAGAAGAACCTTATACACTTAATTACAATGTTTCAGAACTGGTGGATGATAAAGTGATTAAGATAAATGTGAACGTTGGATTTCGTATTCAACCAAGAACAGAATTGTATTTTAAAAAAATTATGCAAGGGTTAGTTGCTAATAAAGAACTCAATCTTCATACGAGACCAGACGGCTCAACAAAATACAATACCGAACCCGATTTTAAATTTGTTGTTCTTGAAAAATTTCTTTCTGTTGAAAATGAATTTGCATTAAAAGAAGGCGTGTTGCTTAACTCCTACTTCCTACTTAAACGCATAGGACTTAGCGATGAAAGAGCTTTCGGTCTTGAAAAAAATGATGTAATAGTTGAACAAGTACCATTAGTATACCAGACTGCAAGCAATTTTGAATTAAAGCGCATAGTAAATGAAGAAGATAAAGTTTAGAAAATGGAAACTGATTTTTCAAAGTTACTTTATAAAAAATACTTCAGCTGCAGTAACAGATTAATAGAATTGACTTTAAAGAACGGAAGAAAAATAAACGGAGTTTTCATTTCATTTTTTCTTGGAAACCAAGATGGCAACGACCCTTATATTAGAAAATGGTGTATTGTGGATGAGAAATATAAAATGACGTTCGGTATTGATGCTTTCGGTTTTCGCATAGGTGAAATAATCAATCAGAATGACATCATGAGTATTAAATTTTTAGACGATAATTCACAAATGAAATTCGATTAGTGTGAGACCGGTAATTAACATATTCATTTTTTATACCTTCATGTTTTTTCTAATACATAAAGTAAAATCTCAATCAGACACAACAAAAACGATATCCCCAAAAGTCAATTTATGTGGGTTTGTCGATGTCTTTTATGTGTATGATTTCAGCCAGCCACCAGGCGCTTCACGACAACCATTTTTATTCAACCATAACCGACATAACGAGTTTAATCTGAATCTCGGCTTTATTAAAATTTCAACACAACATCAGAAATACAGAGCAAACATTGCATTACAATGTGGAACTTATGCTAATGATAATTACACTAGTGAGCCCGGGCTTTTAAAAAATATTTTTGAAGCCAACGCAGGAATATCACTGAATAAAAAAAATAATCTATGGTTAGATGCAGGGATTTTCGCTTCTCATATTGGTTTTGAAAGCACCATTTCTCTTGAAAACTAAACACTAACACATTCTATTTTAACTAAAAACTCTCCCTATT
>JBFWYJ010000285.1:0-4757 GCA_050186555.1 Bacteroidia bacterium | reverse complement strand
TCTTACAGAGATAGTATTTTTAGTGGCGAGTTGAATTTTTGGTCAGATCTAAGTCCTATCAAATACAATGCAGCTAATCCTAACGATTATGTTATTACCAACATATACGGAACGGACGCAAGTTGCAACAATCCTTCAGTTACTGCTGTTCAGCCTGATTTAAACGGTCAGTTTGAATACAATATTTTGAATGGAGTGAATGTTGAAATTAAAAAAGATATCTTAAATGTTACAGACGTACAACCTGTTATCAATGGTTTTGATGCGTTTAAAACAAGACAAGTACTTCTTAACGATCCTTCTTATTCTCCTTCAGTATTTGCAGTAATTGCAATGGATGTGAATTTAGACGGTGTTGTGAGTGCAGGCGACGTTTCACAGATTAACCAAAGAGCTGTATTGCAGATCCCTGAATTTAAACAAGCATGGAACTACAATCAACAAGGTGTATCTGATGGCCGTCCATCAAAAGACTGGTTATTTGTTGATTCAACTGTAACACTTGCAACAGCTCCTTACCAGACTTATTCTAAGTCAAGCGTACCTGCTGTTCCTTTCTGTTTACCGGTACCGCTTACTGATTACCCTGATTGTCCTTTGATTAGTGATGAGGTATATAAAGGTATATTGGTAGGAGATGTTGATGGAAGCTACTCTACAGTTAATGGAGGCCCGAACTCTTTCAAAACAGGATCTGACAACAAGGTTATATTTGATCTTGCACATGCTGTAGTTAATAGTAATTATGTAGATGTGCCGGTTTCTATTACATCAGATGATCAAATAAATGCACTTGACTTCGCAGTAAAATATAACGAAGCGAACCTTTCATTTAATTCTGTGATAAACCATAATGCTTACATGCAATCACTTGCAAACTATAATGCTGATGATCAAACATTAAGGTTTACATCAAACAGCATGCAGGCTTATGATAAAAACCAGTCTCTTATCTCAGTTCGTTTTGAATTGAATAACGGTCAGTTTAGCGCTGCCGATGTTAATTCTATAGCTGCTTACCTTAACGGTAAACAAGTTGAAACTGAATTAAGCGGATCTGCTACAGGCATATCAAACAACACAAATGTTGAAAACATGATCAGTGTTTATCCTAATCCGGTAAAAGACATGTTGAATGTATTGGTTGCTGAAAATGCTATTGTTCAACTTATGGATGCGGGAGGAAGACAGATATTTGTTCAAACAAATGTTTATGCAAACCAAAAAGAAGAAATTAACACTCTTGGCCTTGCAAATGGTATCTATATCCTGAAAGTATACAATGAGAACTTTGTTTCAACAAGTAAAGTAGTTGTTAATAGATAATTTTAATGTATAAATTTTGCTCAAGTAAAACTCCCCCGGCAACGGGGGAGTTTTTTTAACGTAAGCTTCATGTAATTTTCATTTCTTCCTCGCTATTACCATAACGAATTATTGTATGATTGTCATTAAAAATTGATAAATGAAAAGAGGCATTTTTGTTTTGTTTGTATTGTTAATTGGAAATTTTTTCTCGGCAGTTTCAGGCAATGTACCTGCCAATAACCAACCTGTTTCTTCGGTGGAACTGTTAACCATTGATGTTAACGATACTGTTGTTTTCGATCTCTCAAATGCTATACTTATTAATAGCACAACCATAGATATTCCTGTTTTTATTATTACAGATGATGTTATAAATGCATTGGATTTTTCATTCAAGTTCAATGAATCAGTTATCACGTTTGATACTCTTATAAGCTACAAAAGTTACTTATTTGCCCTAACCAATTTTAATGTTATTGACAGAAAGTTGCGGTTCACATCCAGCAGCTTAACCCCTATTGAACATAATACACCATTACTTGTTATTCGTTTTCAACTTTCTTCTGCATGTAAGAGAGTGACACCTGCCGATTTTAACACTATGGCTACCTATTTAAACGGAGGCCCTTGCAGTTACAAAATAACCGATTTCCCTAATTACACTCCTACCGCAGATTTTATAAACAACGCTCCATGCCTGGGAAGCATAACAGCTTTTAACGATATATCAGCCATTACAGGCGGCACTATAACCAACTGGGATTGGAATCTTGGTAACGGAACTACATCCACTGCACAACACCCTGTAACAACCTACACGGCAACCGGTACTTATTCTGTTTCACTAATAGTTATGTCAAACTTTGGTTGCCCTGATACCGTAAACAAACAAATTAATGTTAATGTTATTCCTACTGCAAGCTTCTCTTCTATATCCGATTGCAACACAGGCTCTATAATTTTTACCGATAATTCAACCGTTTCTTCAGGTAGTATTGTTGGTTGGAGATGGGATTTTGGAGACACCGATTCCAGCGCTGTACAACATCCTACTCACATGTATAGTACAGGCGGAAATTTTGTGGTGGCTCTTGCTGCTACATCCGATTCTGGGTGTACTTCCATTTATACCGATACCGTTGCATTAAATAAACCCACAGCTAAATTTTTTCCGATGAATGCCTGTGTTGGTTCACTGATTAATTTCTCCGACAGTTCCAATAGTTCCGCCGGAACTATAAACAGTTGGATATGGTATTTTGGAAACGGCAGTACAAGTATACAACAACATCCAACTTACACTTATACACTTGCAGGAACATATACTGTTAGCCTTAAAGTAACAACTAACCTGGGTTGTACTGATAGTGTTGCGCATATAATAACCATAGAGTCTAAGCCTATTGTAAAATTTGGTGCTGATAATTTATCGGGCTGTACACCGCTTTCAATAAATTTTTCGGACTCAACAATAACCTCCGGAGGCTCAACTTACTACTGGAATTTTGGCGATGCCAACACATCTTCGCTTCAACATCCTTCACACACTTACTTAAACAGTGGTTCTTATACGGTTAAGCAGGTTGTAACTACTTCGGCGGGTTGTAAAGATTCTTTAGTTAAAGCATCCTACATTACGATTCACGATACCCCAATTGTAAATTTTCCTTCTTCTAATAGTTGTGCCGGGGCTACTTTAAATTTTATGGATGGTTCAACCATTTCATCCGGCACCATCGCAGCATGGAACTGGAGTTGGGGAGATGGAAATTCAAGCATGCAACAAAATCCTGTTTATTCGTACTCTATAGCAGGAACTTATACGGTAACTCTGAGGGTAACATCGGGTATGGGCTGTTCTGATAGCATATCAAAAAATATAGCTATAGAAGATAAGCCTGTTGTTAAATTTGGAGCATCTGATATTTCAGGTTGTGTGCCACTGACAGTTTATTTTACTGACTCCTCTACTACACCATTGGGGTCCACATATTTTTGGAGCTTTGGCGATGCAGGAACTGCAACAACCAGTAATGCGACTCATACTTACCTTACTAATGGAAATTTTTCGGTTAAACAGATAGTAATAACGCCGGCCGGTTGTTCCGATTCACTTACCAAGATAAATTTTATCACTACAACAGGGCCTGTTGCAAATTATAAAGCTACACCCGATACTGCAATTTTACCAAATACAACTATCGCTTTCATAAACCTCAGTAATGGAACCACCTCCACATTATGGAATTTTGGTGACAGCACTTTTACTAATCAACAAAATCCGTTGCATACGTTTCCGGGTGCGGGTACATATAAGGTTTGTTTAACAATTACCGATACCGCCGGTTGTATGGACACTTACTGTGATTCGGTTGTAATACTTACGCCTTTTTTAGTTGTATTGCCAAGTGCATTTACTCCTAATGGCGACAATGCAAATGACATTCTTTTTGTAAGAGGTGGGCCCTTAATTGAAATGGAACTCAGAATATTTAATGAATGGGGTAACCAGGTATTTATCTCTACTTCACAAAATGAAGGTTGGGATGGTAAATATAACTCAAAGGATCAACCAACAGGCTTATATGCTTATACATTGAGGGGAAAAGCTGCCGACAGCACAATTGTTGATATGCACGGAGTAGTTAACCTCGTAAGATAACAAGGAATAAAAATAAATAAAATGAAGAAGTCTTTATACATTATAATTTCTATCGTCTCGGGAATAATTTTTTTCAAGAATACATTGGCACAGGATTTTCATTTATCACAATATGATGCTAACCCTATTTATTTGAACCCTGCTTTAACAGGAATGTGTTTTAATGAGGATTGGAATTACAGGGCAGCGCTTAATTATCGTGAACAGGGAGGCAAATATCTTGGTGGCTCAAATGTAACTTTTGCAACTGCATTGGACAAACCACTTAACAATAAATTTTCGATAGGGCAATATATTGTAAATGACAGAACGGTAAATGGCTCTTTTAACACTTTTAATTTTATGCTTTCGGGAGCATATAAAATAATAAATACAGCCACGGATGGAAAAAATAAACATCACCTATCAGTAGGTTTGCAAATGGGCCTTTTGCAAAAAGCTTTGTATCCCGCCGACTTTGTTTACGACTCCCAATATTCCTCTGCAGACTCAGATGGCTTCGATAAAAATTTACCAACCAATGAATTTTTTAGAAACGAAAGTTATTTCCGGTTCGATGCCAACATGGGGGTATTTTATAGGCTTACCGACCGTAATAAGAAATATTCTCCTTATGGTGGCTTCTCAATACATCATCTTACACAGCCGAATCAGTCTTTTTTAGGAGAAACTTTTAAAACACCTATGCGGTTCGTTCTTCAGGGTGGATGTCAAAATACCTTAAGCCATCTAATTAAAATACAAACACAATTACTCTATATGAAACAGGCAAAAGCAACAGAGTTTA
>JBFWYJ010000284.1:0-4772 GCA_050186555.1 Bacteroidia bacterium | reverse complement strand
AGTAACGCCTTGTGGGCTTTCAAAGTTTTTTATAGCCAATTGCAACG
This sequence comes from Bacteroidia bacterium, assembly GCA_050186555.1. GTDB lineage: Bacteria > Bacteroidota > Bacteroidia > B-17B0 > Aurantibacillaceae > Aurantibacillus. Next base: position 4,725 of record JBFWYJ010000284.1, on the reverse strand, counting down.
AAGCATTTACCTTATTGGCATTGAATCCTGAAAGAACATTAGAAGACAGAGTAATTACTCTCTTTTGATTCTTTCTCTTAATTCCACCGTATGTACTTGAGTAGTCAACTTTTGCAAAAGCCGATAATGGAACCTGACGAATAGCGCCTCCCATATTCATGTCACGGTAGGTAATTTTAAGGTTTTGCAATTCTTCAATATTATTTCTTTGTGATTTTTTATAACGAAGCATAATAGGATAATCTTCATTTGCATCTTTAAAGCGTGAAACCTCTTTGCCATAAACAGCATTACGAAGTTCCATTCCTATCTGAGCAGTAGATATCCCTTCTCTATTCGCACGTTCTCTGTCAATGTTAATTTTAATTTCAGGCTTGTTTAGTTGAAGATCGGATTTAAGCTCTTCTACACCTGCTATTTGAAGTGAATCAACCATTTTTTTTAAGGAAAGTGAGGTTGTTACCAGATCTTCAAATTTATCACCACTTATTTCAATATTAACAGGTTTGGCAGTAGGTGGCCCATTTTGTTCCTGATCAACTGACATCTCAACGCCCGGTATTCCTTTTACAGCATTTCTAATCTCATCCAGGTATTTTGCTGTTGAAACACCATTTCTTAAACCAAATTCAACGAATGCAACACCAACTTTTGCTTTGTTTGAATATTTTCCCCTGTCATCCCTGTTTTCAGAAGCCCCAACCGCCACATTGGTAATTACGGATTCCACAATTGGATTTTTCTCTCCAATTACTTTATAAATTCTCCCTTCTATTATTTTTGAAATAGAATCCGTTGCGGAAGCTTTCGTGCCTACAGGTAATGTCGCATATACATAAATAAAGTTAGGATCTCCTTTAGGGAAAAATACCACTTTAGGATTTCTTAAGGCTGTAAGCATGATTGAACCAATAAGCAATGCAACTGTTAATCCCACAATCTTGTAAGGCCTTTTAAGCGCCCAGATCAAAAATCTTGCATAGGCATTTTGAACGGAAGGCCATGTTTTTTCCTGAAACCTGACTATTAATCTTTCAATTACTAAGCTATAAAGTGTATAAACTAATAACATCAAAATAATGAAATTGCCAATCCCAAACGATCCTGTGATATAAAACAATAAGGCAAGCATTACCATTACAACAGCAGTAATTTTTAGGCCCTTGCGACTTTTTTTACCTTCATGTTTTTCATGTGGCTTCATAAAATTAACTGCAAATACAGGATTGATTATATAAGCAACTATAAGGGAAGCACTCAATGTGATAATCATTGTTACAGGCATAAAGTGCATGAATTTTCCGATCGTTCCTCCCCAAAATGCAAGTGGTATAAATGGTGCAAGAGTTGTTATTGTTCCAGATAATACTGGAAGAAACACTTCACCCGCTGCTTGCTTAGCTGCGATTACAATGTTCTTTTTACCATTATCAAATATCCTGTGGGTGTTTTCTATCACAACAACTGCATCATCCACTACAATACCTAAGCCGAGAAGAAATGCAAATAGCACAATCATGTTCATCGTAAACCCAATACCAGGTAGAATTAAAAATGCAATAAACATGGACAATGGAACAGACAAGCCTACAAATATGGCATTCGTTGCACCCATAAAAAACATAAGGATAATTGTAACAAGAATAAAACCTATAATTATCGTGTTGATTAAATCATGTAAAGTGGTGCGGGTTTGAGACGATTGATCACCTGTTGTTTTAATAACCAAATCTTTCGGAAATGAATTTTCCTTCATCTCATCAATTATGGCAGTAATTTTATCTGAGGCGGCTATTAAATTTTCACCACCTCTTTTAATAATATTTAAGGTGATTACTTTTTTGTTGTCAAGGTGTCCATAGCTTTCCTGTTCTAAAAAACCGTCTTTAATTTCAGCAACATCTTTTAAATAAACAGGGGCGCCTGACATTGAGTTAACCACAGTATTTTTTATGTTTTCAATATCAGAAAATTCCCCTGAAACACTTATAGTTCTTGACATTTCATCCATATCAACCGCCCCGCCTGAAATAATCAGATTTTCTGATGCAATGGCTCTTTCAATATCTCCCATTGTAAGTTTGGCAGCGTGCATTCGATACATATCAACATTAATTTGAATCTCTCTTTCCAATGCTCCAACAATATCCGCTCTTGTAATTTCCTTAAGAGATTCTATCCTGTCCTGTAAGTCGTCTGCGTATTTCTTAAGCTGGCTTAATTCATAATCTCCGGAAATATTCACAAACATGATGGGCATTTCTGAAAATTCTACTTCCATCACACTTGGGTCTGCCGGAAGATCTTTGGGTAAATCTTTTTTTGCTTTATCCACCGCATCTTTTACCTTTTGCTTAGCTACGGCAACATCGACATCTGTATTAAATTCCACAATTATATTAGAGAAATCCTGAACTGAGTTGCTGGTTAGTTTTTTTACCCCTGAAATTGATTTAATTTGCTTTTCTATCGGTTTACAAACAAGATTCTCTATATCTTTTGGCGAACTACCGGGGTATATAGTGCTTACATAAATTGTAGGGATAACGATATCCGGGAATTTTTCCTTCGGAATGCTATTGTATGACATTATTCCCGCCAACGTAATAAAAATAGTTAGCACGTAGATGGCGGATTTATTATCAATAGACCAACTCGTTAATTTGAATTCTTTAAATTTCTTTTCCACAATTAAAATGTTTAGTATTTAATTAACATACCTTCTGTCAAATCAAGGTGTCCAGTAGTTATTACTTTATCATTTGGCTTTAGCCCAATTAATATTTCTGCCATGCCATTATAAATCTGCCCTACAGTAATATCTCTTCTTGTTGCAATTTCTTTTCCGTTTCTGCTGCCAACAATATAAACGTACTTTGAAGTACCTGAACTTTGTATGTAGTTCAACGGGATTACTATTGAAGAATCTTTTTGATAATCCACAATTTTTAAAACAACAATCATATTAGGTCTGTAGTCTTGACTTTGAGCGTCTAAGTCGGCTTCGGCACTAAAAGTTCTTGTTGTATTATTAATTACTTTGGAGGTATAGAATATTTTTGATGCTACTTCTTTCTCTAAATCAGGAAAGTAAATCACTACATCATTTCCTTTTCTGACTTTTGAAGCGTAGGTTTCAGATATATCCGCTTTTACTTTTAATTTGTTTAAATTAACTACTCTGATTGCTGGCATACCCGGCATTAATGACTGGCCTGTTTTTATATCGACAGCATCTATTACACCATTTATCGGAGATTTAATTTTTGAAAGCTCCATTTGTTCGTTTAAGGTTGAAAGCTTTTTCTCCAAACTTTCTTTATTATTTTTTGCGGATAAAAATTGCATCTCCGTTCCAATTTTCTGATCCCATAAATTTTTCTGTTTTTCATAAACTTCCGTTGCAAATCCAAGTGCCGATTTTAATTCTTCAAGGCTTTGTTTCAATACTGAATTTTCAAGTTCGGCAAGAATTTGTCCTTCTCTCACTTCATCCCCTTCGTTAACTAAAATTCTATCAACTGTTCCCGCCATTTTACCACTAACAGTTACGTTTTCATCCCCCTCAACACGTCCCTGAACATCAATGAAGTGCTTAAAAGTTTCAAAAGCAATAGGCTTTATAGATACATCTTTTATTTTTAGATTATTAATTGTTGTATCCCCGCTAAGAGCAATCTCGTCTTCCAGTTTTTTAATCTGTTCTATTAAATCAGAGCTTTGTTGCTTCAGCTTTTCAAGTTTAACTTTTTTATCCCGCGATCCACAAGAGCTCAATAACCCGGTTATCAATATTGCAAATACTATTTTTTTCATATATAATTGTTTATTTTATGTTTAGTTTTTATTTTATTACTCCGGTAGCTTTATCATAGTCAACCTTAGCCGTAAAATATTCGTATAGTGCATTATAGAAATTGGTTTGCGCCTCTTGTAAAGAAGTTTCAGCATTGGTAACTTCAAGTATAGCACTTACTCCCTGATCGTATTTCTTTTTGGCAACATCAAATATTTCTTCTGCCAATTTTATGCTTTCCTGCTGGGTATTAAGTGAGGCAACTGCATTCTTGTAATTTGTAGATGAAGTTTGTATTTCAAGGTTAATAATGCTTTCCATGTATTTCATGCTGTTCATGGTTTTTATCAGGTTCAATTGGGATTGTTCTTTGCGATAATGATTTTGTAAGCCGTCAAAAATGGGGAGACTAAGCGTTACACCAACAATTCCTATCGGATACCATTTTTGCTTCGTGTCAGTAAAATCAAACTTATAGCTCATTGCTTGCTCGCTAAAATTTCCGTATGCAACAAGTGATGGCAATTGACGCATACGACCTCTTTTCACATCCAGTTCATTTAATTTTAATTGACTTTGAAGAAGCGAATATTCGATCCTGTTCTCGTAGTCGAACTTTTCAGGGATAAGAATGTCGGAAACCTGTACATCTTTTATGTTAAGGGAATCTGAAAGTGTAACGGGTGTTTGCAAATCAAGCCCCATCTGAAATTTCAGGAGCGATTCTGTAAGCCCAATAAAACGCTGAACTTTTTCTTTTTCTGTAAGGAGGTTATTATAAGTGAGCTGTATTCGGTCAACATCAATTTTCTCCACAAAGCCATTTTGTTTTAATGACTTGGTATCATCAAGGAGTTTTTTAACCCTTGCTATCTGTGCATCCAACAGTTTAAATCGTTCTCTATTTACCAATACATTGTAATATGCCT
>JBFWYJ010000283.1:0-4773 GCA_050186555.1 Bacteroidia bacterium | reverse complement strand
GTATCGATTGTGAAGGGTTAAAGACCAATTTTCACAGAAGATTAGGTAAGAAACATGTTAAACTGAATAAACATGGTATTCATGTAGATAGTGATGAGGCTGAAGTGATTATAGATGAGAATGGAATAAAAGTAATAAGTGATAAAGATTAAGAAAATCAACTGCTCGATTCTGGTAATAACCAACGAGCAGATTTTCTATTTGTAGCAGCGTCGCGAATTTTTAAATTGAAATGTTTCGCAAGCAGATAGGCCTTATTGGTTAACTCTCTCAAATTGTTTCCCTCATCAATAATTAGCCTTCTGTTTTTGTTGAACACAATTGAAAGCTGAACGACGCTGTTTTTCCCTTTTTCAAAATCTTCCAACTCACACGCCTCACATTTAGCATACAATGTTTTAAAAAGTAGAATATAATTTGCGTTTGGAACAGACACACATTTTTCTTTAATCGGAATAAAGCTGAACAGTTTATTAATAATTCGATAACACCCTTTTTCCAAATCTAAAATGATTCCTCTTCTTATAAAAAAATTAGATGCTTTGTATTTTCCTGTTACTATCACAACACTAAGGTAACAAAACTTGAAGCCTCATATTGTAACAAAGGTGACAAAGATTAATTTATACCAAACTGGTTAAGAAGGTTACCTCCGGTTAAATAGAGCTCAATTTGAGCATTTCTGTACTTTTGTAAAGTTTCATAAAACTTAATTCTATTATTTAACAGCATCAATTCGCGACTATTTATTAGAAACACACTGCTCTCACCATTTTCAAATTTTATTTTTTCTGCATCCCTTAATTTTTTTGAATTTGATACGATTCTTTTTTGTATTTCAATTAGTTCATAGCTTACAAAGCATTGATTTATTATTGCTTTTAATTGGTTTTCAATATTTCTTTTAGATTGGTCCAGTTGATATTGACTTTCAAGAAGTTTTATTTTTGTAAGTGCTAACTTCCCCCTTTCCTTTCTTAACAGCAAAGGAAAATAAAGTTGACCACCTAATTTGTAATCTTGTCCGTTGAAAAATCTCCCTTGGTCAAAATTTGAAGCACTGCCTAATAAATCATAATTGATTGTGATTTTAGGCAATAAATTATTTCCTGAAAACTTTTTTTCAATTATGAGTTGTTCAATTTTTAAATTTTGCTTGATAATTTCTGGATTATTGTCTCTGCTCCAATCAATTAATTTTTGAGTTGTATCTTTTAATTCTAACATACTAATCGGACTATATAAAGCAGGTGCAATTTTTTCACTAAATTCTACCGGCATATTATTTTCTTTCCATAAATAAGTATTGAGAATTGCCAGTGAGTTATAATAATCTATTTTTGATTGATTGTAATTAATCAGCAAACTTTGCATTTGAATAGAAGTCTCAACACTATCAATAGGCGCAACGTCGCCCTGCAAAGACCTTTCTACCGTAAAGAAATATCTTTCTCTGGAAAGTTTATATCCATGCTCAAATTGCTTCAATTTATGAAAGTTATAATACCACTTCCAATAATCGCTTACAGCTTTAGAAAGAAATTTATTAATCATTGAAGTTCTTTCTGCTGCTGAAGCTTTTACCAATAATTTACTTTGCTTGATAGCATTTCTTCTTTCGTCGATTAACGTTCCTTGTAAAATAGGAATGGATGCGCCAAAACTTACTAAGCCTCCTTCGGGATTAAAGTTTTCATTATTAAGATATGTGCCTGAATTATCTGAATAGCTTAATTTAAAATCCGGACCAAACCAAGTAGGAACTACCAGAGCACCTTCGATATGTTCGTAATAGTTTTTACTATCAAATTGCTTAGAAGATATGTCTGATTTTAGCTTTGGATCAAGACTACCTTTAGCAATTTTTAAATTTTCATCCGCTCTTTTAGTTATTAAATCATATGACTTTAAAATTGGATGATATTTTTTTAAATAATTAATAAATTCAGTTTCGCTAAGAAAAATTGTATCCTGACTTTTTCCGCCTAGCGAAATCAAGATAAATAACAAGGCAATTGTTTTAATATTGCTTTTCTTATTCCTCATCTTGATATTTTGATTTAGATTTATTTATATCCATTTCGGATTCTTCAATATGGGTGTATTCAGCAGGAAAGCCATTTAACCTTCGCCAAATTTCGTACCAAACAGGAACAGTTTTTAATAAAGCATATGCTTTAACATTAGTACCAATTCTAACTAAATCAGGCCATTTTTCTTCTGATTCTTCTGCAATAGCAAGTATTCTAAATTTACCGTTTGTAGGCGTTTTATCGATATTAACCACTTTTGCCCCAAACGTTCCAAAAGAAGCTCCGGGCCAACCGCTAAATATTAATGCCGGCCAGCCTTCAAATTGAAGTCTGAGTTCATCTCCGGGGCGGAGTAAAACGATATCCATCGGATCAGCAAACACTTCAACAGCTAGTTTGGGATTAGAAGGCATTATACTTACTACATTTTCGCCTTCTTTAATTGTTTCACCAACTCCAGATTTTAATGCTTTTACTATGATGCCATCTTGAGGAGCAGTTATGTAATAAAATGAATTTCTAATTTGCATATTAGCGTAGTCGTTATTTAGTTTGCTTATCTGCCCTTCTATATCATAGTAATATGTTAGGTTGGAATTTAATTCACTTTCTGTCTTAGAAATTTTATCCAGGTAATCAGCTTCTATAGAATTTAATTCAATTTGCGCATTCAAGAACTCATTTTTAGTTGTATAGAATTTATTTTCAGCGCTTAAAAGTTTAGCTTGGGCTTCTTGAAATTTTAGTTCTCTAGCTTCTAATTCTGTTTTCGATTTTAAACCTTGTTCGAATAGCTTTATTTGACGATCAAATTGTTCTTTGGCAATATTATAATTGGTTTTAGAGGCAATAAAATCAATACTGTCACTCTGTATTTTAAGTTTATACTGCCTTACTTTATTCTTCGCTTTTTCTAGACTAAATTTCAAACCACTTTGAAGTGCCTCAATTTGTTTTTCCAATGCTTCAGATTTTTGTCTAGTAGAACCAATTGCATTTTCTTTTGCAACAATCTGCTCACTTATTCGTAACAAATATTCAGGATCGAAGAACTTATCTTTAATTTCAGAAAGAAAGACAATCGTATCTCCTTTCTTTACATCTTGGCCTTCTCGCACATACCATTTTTCTATTCTTCCTGCAATCGTAGAATGAATAGTTTGAGGCCTGTCTGCCGGGTTTAATGAGGTGAGTTTACCTTTGGTTTCAAAATTTTGTGTCCAAGGTAAGAACAACAACACAAATAATAATGCTAGAATAATGAGTGTAACACGATTGGTATTTTTTATACCTTCAGGTGTGTCTAGCATTGAGAATGCGTATTTATTTGACTTCTTCATCGATTATTTCTTTGCTAATAATAATTACCATTGAATTTGGTAAAGCGCTGTTGATATATTTTTTTAATTTGATTAATTCAACATGTTTCGGTAACAACAATTCATCAATAATTAATAGTTTAGGTTTTTTGAAAAAAGAACGCAGTAAAATTAATTGTCTTTGAAAGTTATTTCCCCAGCTATAATTACCCCCAACGATTTCTGTGTTTAATCCAGAGGATAAATCATTAATTATTTGTTCAAAACCAAAAAATGAGATTAGGTTTAATAATAACTCATCATTATCTTGGTGATTATCAAAACAAATATTTTCACGTATTGTACCATCAAATAATTTTTCCTGATTGGTATAAAGAGCAAGATTGTTTTGAATAAATGCACTTTTAAGTTTGTTTAATTCTATCGAGTTTAATTTTATACTTCCTGTATAATCAACTTCTTTCAACAGAATTTCAGTAAAGGCGTTTAAATTAAGTCGATCATTTAAATAAATGTTTTTTATTTCCCCTGATTTTATGTTAAAGGAAATAATGTCTTGTTCGTTAGCCAATTTCAAACCTTCAATAGTTAAAAGATTATCACTGCTTAAATTAATTCTTAATTCTTGTTTTTGTACTTCAACTTCCATGGTTAGAACCTGAGACACCTTTTCTACGCTTGTAAGAATATCGTAGATGCTTTCTATTTTATGTATTAGTTTTTCAATTGAGTTTACTATTAATAGAATTATAATTTCACTTGCAACAAGTTGTCCTAACGTAATTGATTTACTCATTAACAGGAAATACCCTGCTATTAGTAATCCACCGGTTATTAGAACTGAGAAGCCTAAAAAATACATGTATTGTGTTATTAGAATTCTAAAATGTTTTTTACGTGCTGTTAGATAATGACTAACATATTCATCCATTTTTTGAACGGGCAAATTCTTTGATGTTTGCAATCTGAATGTTTCTCTTGCACTTGCTACTTGCTGTAACCATGAAACAATGTTGTATTTATATTTGGACTCTTTTAAACTGGATTCTAAACCTTTGTTACCAGTATACTTTATCATTAAATATATTACCAGCGCAAGCACAAGACTAAACGCAATAAATACAGGATGGTATAATGCCAGTAGTGTTAAGCCAAAAATGATTTGAATGGCAGATGCAGAAAAATCAATTAGAATGCTTGACAAGCTTTTTTGAATAGCAACAATATCAAAAAAGCGATTCATTAATTCAGGAGGATATTGTTGCTTGATAATTTTACTTTTAAGTGCAGTAACTTTTCCGATAAAGTCAAAAGAAGCTCTAGCAAATATTCTTTGTTGGATTAATTCCATAATCCATAATTGTATTATTTGTAAAACACCACTAGCAAATACAGCAAAAATGATTAAGAATATCAATACA
>JBFWYJ010000282.1:0-4805 GCA_050186555.1 Bacteroidia bacterium | reverse complement strand
TTTGATGCCTTATTCTATCCAATAAAGAAGAATCTATTTTTATTATATCTTGATAATTTAGTTGTTTCGAAATTTCAAATTTATCAATAAGCTTTTTGTCATAATTTTCACCTTTATTATATTTCGTGAAAAGAGCTACATTTTCCTTATACCTGCTCACATATGCAGATTCGTCTGAATAAGCCAAAGACTTATTTATTCGAGTTGAATAAAACAAAATTCCTTCAAAACCTTTTTCTTTGGCATTTTCAGTAACCAACTGAGGTAAAACATATTCTTCACAAAACGACCAATTCTCAGATTCTTTTCTTCTTCTGAAGGAACAAAGCGAAATTAAAATGAATTTGAAAAATTTTCTTTTTATATGAGCATCTCCTAAACTCTCAGCGTCCCGAAATTTACCGAGGATAGAGCTATAGTTTAATTCACTGATATTCGATTCAAAATCACTTGTAAAGTCAAACAAATTAAGCGTGTCATCAAGATTTTTGAAAACAAAAGTCGAGAAATTAATATCGTAGAAATTCTCCTTCGATATTTTTAATTCTGCAAAAACATCTAATACTGAAAGTCCTAAATAGATAATAGGTTGCCCTGTTAAACTATACCTTTGGTTAGATATTAAATAACGTTTGTTATGAGGGATGTGATAAATTTCCTCTGTGCTTAAGTAAGGTTTTGAAAGGCGACCCTTAAAAAATATTCTTTTATCAGGTTTATTAACTTGATACAACAGGTCGTGTTCTTGAACTAATTCGGATAGTTTTTCTATGGACTTTTTTATATTTCCATCAATCCATATTTCATAAACGTTTTGAACAGCATCAAAAAAGACAGAAGTACCTTTGAGTTTTTGTAAAGATATTTGGTAGTCGTTAGCCAACTGTTGGGCATCATTATTATAGCCATTATGTACAGCACAAAAATGCACCGGCTCCAAATGCTCAAATTCCAGAGTAAAATTCGCCTTATATTCAGAAATTACATCTTCGAATTTCTCCGCTCTTTGTTGAGATATGTTTCTTAAGTTTTCTTGAAATTCATCACTTAAGAAGCAAATAATACATGCCATATAAGTTTTCCAAAGATTAGATGCGTTAAATTAGCCAAACAGCCAGCTCCAAATGTTACTTATTATTTTAACTGGAACTGAAATTATTTGTCCTAATGCTCTACCAACCTTTTCAATTGAATTCATGAGCCAATCTCCAAAGGATTGCTGGCTTTGCGCTAACCTTTTGCGTTTTGCTGCCTCCAATCGTTCCATTTCCCTTCGTGCATGGTTGTATATATAGTCCTCGTCTGACATGTTATTGGGCTAGTTTTTTTCCTCGAGTTTTTTTAATAACTCCTTATCTTCTATTAATTCTTTATAATCAGCGATTGATTGCCTGCTATCTAACACCCAGCCTCTGTTATTGGCGCAAGCATCAACAAGGCATTGAAATAACTCCTCCAATCGATATCTTTTTATTGCTGAATAATATAAAATTCTCTCTTTTGTAAGATTCGGAACGATTTTTCCGATCTTTTCTCTAACGTCAACTATTCTTCTTTCAAGGTTTTCATATTGTTGTTTGGAAGGAATATTAGCAGCATCTATCCAATCATTCGGATCGATTAGATCTACCTGGTTTAAACCGATAACCAATTTATCTACATAAGCCCCCACAACATCTCTAAGCATCATTTGATCGTATGCCATAGCTCTACCAGGAGCATTAGCCACCATTACCCAAATAATTACGTCACATTCAGGTAAAACTTTTGCGTACGTTTGCTTATGTATTTCATCTTTTTCAATATCTTCACCCAAACCCGGCATATCAAAAACCACTATTTTCCCTTTTGGCCCCTGTAAAATTATTGGCTCAGCAATTTGTGTACAAGCTACAGACGCATCTGATTTCAATTTTGTTCCAAATAAACTATTTATAGTAGTAGACTTTCCAACACCAGTTAACCCAATAATTCCAATTTTAGGAGGATTTTCTAACTCCATTTTTGTCAAATCAGAAACTTGCTTTGCGATTTTAGTTTTCAATTCCTCAGAAATATTAGAATCTTTAAGCAATCCCTTTATTAGATCAAAAAAGCTCATTTACAACGGTTTAATAAACAAAGATACCATTTATTAAGTAGATTATAAAATTTGGCATCAAATTAATAAAGTGCAATATAACCTAAAAAGTGTGGCTATTCTGGGGGGATTTCTTTAAGTAAATTAATTTATTACTTCGAAACGGTAAAGCGGTGTTCCTCCTTCCTTGCAAGACAAAAGATCACGCCGGGCGCCAATGCATAATTTGTGCAAGAGTGCAAATTTTTAAGGCTTGCACAAAACATGCATTGTCCCTTCGGGCAAGCGCCTGTCATGCCTTTTGCGTTGCTGCGTCAGTCCTCACAGCAGCCTTTTACGTCCTTAAAACCACTTCGCCTCTCTGCGTCTCCATTTCACCCGTCCCGATGAAGATCGGGACTGGGTTCCTTTGCGCCTTGTTCGCCTCAGTAGTTTTAAGTCCGCCGGCTGCTAATATCTGGCTCGCCTTGCGGTCGTTCGGGCATCGGGTAAAGTGCTGCAACCCTCTTAGCGGCAAATAATTTTATCTTCGGTTGCATCTACTTTACCCTCGTTTTGCGGGCGCGTGGCATAAATCAAAGCCCCTGCGGGTTCTTTATTTAATTGGCCACACTGGCAAAATAGGTCGCAACCGCCCAGGGATAAGCCACAGGGCTCCTTTGCTTCCCACACTCACTCCACTCGCAAAAAGGCTCGCCGGAGGGTGTCCGCAAACCGTTGCATTCCGTTCGCCGCGCCTTTCAGGACGCACCTCTCTCCATTCCACTATTTGCAGCCACTTTTGAGGTAGCCGCAGGCGCTTTTACCTGTTTTTTCGTAATTTCACATTACTAACTGATACTTATGAAAACAATTAAATTTCTCTGCATTTTATTTCTTTTCGGTTTCGAATCTTTTTCACAAACTGATTTCAATAAATACGCCAATATTCAAGACAGCCTCTCCGTAAAAGCATACGAAGTACGTGACAATAAAAAGTTCGAGAAGATCCTTTCAGATTTTATGCTGAGGTACAATAAGCTACCGGATAGCACTAAGAAACAAAATAAGAATTACGTTTCCGGTATGTATTACAACCTAACCTGTCTCTATTCTCTGCAAAGCAATAAACCTTCAGCTATTACAAATTTTAATAACGCAATTAAATACGGCTATCGTGATTACTATCACATTCTCGAAGACACCGATCTTGACAACATCCGAAATGAAGAAGGGTACAAAAAAATAGTTTCCGGATTAAAAAAAACCTGTGATTATCTATACATACTTCGCCACGCCGAAAAATATAATTCCAGCGATAAACGCGAGGTACCAAAATTCACTTACCAATCTGCTAACGACCCCAATTTAGTTGCCCTCAAAAAAGCATTTAATCTTGATTCCATTGCCGGTACTGGTAACGAGATTTCGCAAATCCTTAATCTTCTTCACTGGATTCACAACTTAGTTCCACACGACGGTAGTCACGAAAATCCTGTTGTGAAAAATGCTATGAATATGATTGCTGTTTGTAAAAAGGATAACAGAGGGTTGAATTGCCGTGGTATGGCAACCGTTTTAAATGAATGTTATTTGGCACTCGGTTTTAAATCACGTTTTCTTACTTGTCTGCCGAAAGATAGTTTGGGAATTGACGATGACTGCCATGTGATAAATATGGTTTATAGTTCAACACATAAAAAGTGGTTGTGGATCGATCCAACGTTTGATGCCTATGTGATGAACGAAAATGGAGAACTTTTAAGCATTGAAGAAGTCCGCGACCGTGTGATTAATAATAAACCACTCATTCTAAATCCAGATGCCAATTGGAACCATAAATCTTCTCAAAGTAAAGAGCATTACTTGTTGAATTATATGGCAAAGAATATGTATATGTTTCAGTGCCCTTTAAACAGCCAGTACGATACAGAAACTGCAATTAATGGTAAAACTACAGAGTATGTTCAGCTTTATCCTCTCGAATATTTCAAACAACCCAAGGAAAAAACTGTCGAAACAGGAAAAGTATCAAAAATTACTTTTGTAAATTACCCTACTAATAACCCTTCCATTTTCTGGCAATCTCCGGAATGATATTGATTATATTGATTGGATTAACCAATTAAAATCAATTATCATGAGCGTAGAAATCGCAACAAAAGAAGATCTTCAGAACTTCAAAGCAGAAATTCTGGAGCAACTACAAAAACTAATTGCAAATCCAAAACCTTCACAGGAAGACAATCCGCAAAAGTGGCTCAAGTCGCATCAGGTACAGAGAATGCTTGGCATATCTCCGGGCACTTTACAAAATCTGAGAATTAATGGAACAATTCCCTACACCAAAATGGGGGGAGTTATTCTCTATTCCCTTGACGAAATCAATCTGGTACTAAAGCATAACAAAAGAAACGGACATAAGTAGTCAATAAAACTAAAAAAGTCTGCAAAGTTAAGTCTGTGCCCTGGCGGATTGTCAAGGTCAAGATGAATTTTGCAAAAAAAATCTCCACCCGCCTTATCATTTTCCAAAATCTTCTTACAAAAAATATTATTCCGTCTTAAATGATCATCAGGGCGGGTAGTATTTTTTATTGCAAAAACCTTGTCAACCGCCGGTCCCAGCCTTGGTAAAACTGCTTTCTTTTTTAGTTTTTTCTGCCGGGTTTTAGCTCGGTGTTTTTGTGTTTTTTCTTTGTAAGCATTTAAGCAGTTAAGTATAGCAAAGCAAAAGTTAAAAAGG
>JBFWYJ010000281.1:0-4806 GCA_050186555.1 Bacteroidia bacterium | reverse complement strand
TTCTAAAATTGATTTTAAAATAGTTCAAAACATTCCTTTTAAAATAAAAGGGTATTTTAAATATGCCTTACAAGCAGGTAAAGTATTTGGAAATGTACCTTACAGTCTACAGTTTAATAATAATCCAAGCAGGGCAAACAACTATCCTGTAAGTGCTGATAATTCTTTTGAAACGATGTATTACAATGAATTCATCAGCACTTATTATGGACAAATTTTTACATACATCAATTCCGGAAGATTATTAAAGTCAAGCAAAACATTTAATCCAGAAATAGAACTGGTAAACAATATAGGTTATGATGTTTTAGAAAATAAAGAAAACTTAATCAATATTCCATTAAATGATTTAAGCAAAATATATACTGAAAGCGGTATTCGTTTTAGAGGCTTATTTCAAAATGGGTTTAGCGATTATGGTTTAGGCTTTTTTTATCGTTACGGTGCTTATCAAGAATCTGAATGGAAAAAGAATTTGGTAGTTAAGCTAACTTATGGCTTCCGTTTTTAACAGATGGACTCTGAGCAATTATATACTATTGAAAATTTGTGTACAAGCCAGATTAAAGAAAAAGGCAGTAAATTTATTGGTTACTTGTATCCATTTGAAAACGAAACTGAGTTAGACAAGATTTTAACTGAACTAAAAAAAGTTCACAAAACTGCCCGGCATTTTTGTCTTGCCTATCGCATTGGAACAAATAATCCTTATGAAAGATTCAAAGATGATGGTGAACCTTCAGGAACAGCTGGTAAACCAATATTAAGCATGCTTCAAAAATATGGTTTATCGAATGCTTTATTGGTGGTAGTAAGATATTTCGGCGGCACCCTGCTTGGTACCGGAGGATTGGCAAAGGCTTACAAAGATTCCGCTAATGAAGCGATTTTAAAAGCTACACTTGTTGAGTTGCATAATATTATTACCGCCAAACTTATATGTGGACCCGAAGAAATAAATTTATGCATGAAGCTATTAAAGGAAAATAATGCAAAAATTTTAAGTCAAGAATTTGTAACAAAGTATTACATAGAGGCTAATTTTATAGAGGAGGATTTTACAAAAATGGTCGAAAAGTTAAATTCATATTACGAAACTACAATAGAATTGATTAAACTTACACCATGAATTCTAAACTAGTAACTGCCAAGGATATTGAGTTAATCAAAACACTTGGACAAATTCACGCACCAAGCGGAAATGAAGTTTTATTGAAAGATTTTATTTTAAATTACCTTAAAAAGAATAAGGGAAAATTCAAACATAAATTTAAAATTTATGAAGGTGATAATTTTCAAGATAACATTATTCTTATTTTCGGAAAACCTAAAACTGCCTTATTTGCTCACATGGATTCAATTGGTTTTACTGTAAGATATGGTAAACAATTGGTTAAAATAGGTGGGCCAAGGACAGTAAATGGTTATAAACTGATTGGTTCAGATTCTAAAGGCAAGCAAGAGGTAGAACTAGTGGTAAAAACCAAAAAAGGTATTAGCAGTATAGAATACAAAGGTAAAAGGGATTTTGAGCGAGGAACTGAGCTGGTGTTTAAACAAGACTGGAGAGAAACTAAAACCACTATTCAATCTTGTTATATGGATAACAGAGTTGGCGTGTATAATGCATTGAAAGTTGCTGAAACTTTGAAAGATGGCGCAATTGTTTTTAGCACTTATGAAGAGCATGGAGGGGGAAGCGTATTGTATTTACAAAAATTCTTATTTGAAAAGTTTGGCATTAAGCAAGGTTTAATATCTGATATTTCATGGATCACAGAAGGCGTTCGCCCGGGATTAGGTCCTGTTATTTCTATGAGAGACAGTTTGATTCCGAGAAGAAGCTTTTTAAACAGAGTAATAGCAATTGCTAAAAAGAATAAACTTGATTATCAATTAGAGGTTGAAGGTTCAGGAGGGAGCGATGCGAAAGAATTACAGATGGCAGAATATCCATGGGACTGGTGCTTCATTGGGGCAGCAGAAGAAAACGTTCATACACCTGATGAAAAAGTGCATAAGAAGGATATAGAAGGAATGGTAAAAATATACCAAGTATTAATGAAAGAATTATAGTTATATAAAAGTTATATAACAAAAAAGCCACTCTAAGAGCGGCTTTTTTTAATTCTCGAAAAATCGATAATTATCTTCCTTTGTTAACTGAACCAGCTAATTCAGAACCTGCTTTGAACTTTACTACTTTCTTAGCAGCGATTTTGATTTCTTTTCCAGTTTGAGGGTTACGGCCAATACGAGCTGAACGCTTAGAGATAGAGAAAGATCCAAAACCTACTAAACCTACTCTGTCACCTTTTTTAAGTGCTTTGTGGATTGATTCGATTGTTGCATCTAATGCACGACCTGCATCAGCTTTTGTTAATTTTGCACCGCTAGCGATTGCATCGATTAATTCTGCTTTGTTCATTTTTTTTGTTTTTTAAGGGTTAAACAATTAATTATTCGAGACAAATATATTTCAAAATCGGCTATTGTCAAGAGTTACAAGCGAAAAAAGCCCATTTTTGTTGATAAATAGGCTTTTTGTTAATAACTATCCGTGTAACGTAGGCTATATAGGCGTTTTAAACACCCCTATGGCTGTGATTGTTAATATAGTTGCCATACGGGAATGTACTATTTAAGAAAATACTCTTTCTCAAATTTGAACCCATTTAAAAAGTCTTTCGTATTCATGCGTTTCTTACCCTGTAATTGCAGGTCTAACAATGCAAGTAGCCCGTCATTGCAGTGGACATGAATGAAAGATTTATTATCTGTAATAATTGTTCCGGGTATAAAATTGCTTGAATTGGATAAAATCAGCTCTGAAGCAAATACTTTCAAAACTATTTCTTGTTCTCCAAAATTAATTAGTGTAAATGCTGTAGGGTAAGGACTAAGTCCTCGAACTAAATTGTGGATATTCTTTTGACTTTCATTCCAATTTATCCTGCAAGTTTCTTTGTAGAGCTTTGGCGCATGTGTAACCAGACTTTCGTCTTGAGGAATTAATCTGTTTTCAATCCGATTTTCTTCAGATAAAACTGATAAAGCTTTAACGATTAAATCAGCGCCTTTAGACATTAATATATCATGCAATTGACCTGCGTTCATATTGTCATCAATCAGAACTTTCTCTTGCAATAACATTTCTCCGGTATCAATCTGGTGAGATAATTTAAAAACTGTTACACCACTTTCTTTTTCTCCATTAATAATTGCCCAATTGATTGGAGCAGCCCCTCTGTATTTTGGCAACAACGAAGCATGCACATTAAAAGTACCCATAGGTGGTAATGACCAAACACTTTTAGGTAACATCCTAAAGGCCACTACAATCTGCAAATCATGTTTGAAAGATTTTAACTCGTTTAAAAAACTTTCATCCTTTAAATTACCAGGTTGCAACACTTTCAATCCTTTACTTAGTGCATACTCTTTAACAGCACTCGTTTGAATTTTTTGTCCCCTACCCGCAGGTTTATCAACTGCAGTTACAACAGCGCAAATTTCATGCCCTGCATTAATTAAGGCATCTAAACTTGCAACAGCAAAATCGGGTGTACCTAAAAACACTATTTTAAACTTTTTACTCATTATGTATTAATCCATAAAACAAGCTTTGCAACAATTGCCCTGTTCTTTATTGAATAATCTAAATTATCATAGTTATCACTGTAAACAATAAACAAATCACTCATTGGTTTGAATCGCCATTGAAGCCTACCATTGAAATTAATGTTTTTAGCCTGGGAATTATACTGCCAGAATGTTGTTAAAAAGATTGACCTAGTAAAACTCATCTCAATTCTCGGACTTATCAAATTGAGTTCAACCATTTGATTTAAATATGGTAACTGAATTTCATCTCGAGTAAAATCCAAAGAAAAAATAGCATAAGGCTGTAATCGGTATGACAAAATACCCCCATAAGACAATTTAGTTCCCGTAAAATATGTTCCGTAATTTGAGTTTGCACCTATAATAAATTTCTTTCGCGCATTTGACATTAAACTTATTTCAGCGTTTTGATAAAAATAATCTCCGGCAGACAATGTTTCGCTTCTTCCGGTAAATGAAACATCTGTTGGGAAAAACAATTTCGTGTATATGGCATTTCCATATACCCCAATAAATGCCGAATTCTCAAAGTAAAACTCATGTTTACCTCTGATTAGCCAATCAGTATTGTCAAATTTCTGATTTCTATAGTGATCAAAATATATTCCTGTTTCCATTCTGTTCAAGATATGACCTCCGGGATAATTGATATAATATACCTCAGGTTCAAATCTCCAATAAGAAAACCTGTTGAGCATTCCGTAGGCATCTCTTTGAAAAATTCTTGGAGTAAATCCTGTTTCTGCATTATAATTTTTATCAACGTATTCGTGATTCCACATTACACTCCAGTTATAGCTGCGATAATAAATCCAGCTGGCATGGGCAAAAGCGTTATCATTATTTTTATTTGAAAATGAGTGGTGGAAGAAAAGCTTTCCTCGCCATTTATTATCTGCACTATTGATATTATAGTCGAGACCGGCAACACGGTTGAAGTTTGCCGAAGATATTCCGGTTGAATCAAATTGTTCCTTATTAACAAAAATTGCGGCGATATTTGAGCGCTTGAAAACATTATACTGAGCCGCTGCAACAAAATAATTTTGTGGAAATAGCTTCACACTGTTAATAGTTTTATCAGCCGTTTGAATTCCCATAACACCAATTCGCCAATCTTTGGAAGGCTTTCCGCTTAATCTTGCGCCAGCTACAATTGGAATAATATTACCATCACTTAAA
>JBFWYJ010000280.1:0-4807 GCA_050186555.1 Bacteroidia bacterium | reverse complement strand
ACTTCAAATGACTTAATTGCTTATTTTCAATTTCATTAACTCCAGAAGCTACTTGTGCCGTAAGGGCTAACGAAGTTTTTACAGGTAAATCACCTGTTGTATTTCCATTCAAATTCACGCAATTACCGGCTGCATAAATTGTTGCATTTCCTGAATTGGGAGCAACCCACTCAAATGAAAATGACGTAATGTTGTTACCCGCTTTTGGTGTGATGTGTGTTGCATTTTTTCTGCCATTACCGGCTGTTACAAATTTAACCCCTGCGCCTGCATTTTGCATTGTACCTGCGTCTGCATTAGCTGCATTGAGAATTTCACAGCCAAAACCAAAATTTGAAAATGATATTGCTCCTACTAACACATTGATGGTATACGTTTGGCCCGGTACATATTCACTATTTGTGAACCCGGGAATTGCTGTAATGGTAGCACCGGACACGATAGAGGAACCACCAGAATGGCATTGACTGCAATCGCCCTCACTTGGAGAACCAGTTTGACCGGCTATTCCCGTTGATGAAATTATTTTGAATGCTGACATTGACACTAGCAACGTAAATCCGATTCCAAGTATTAGTAAAGTTTTCTTCATGTAAATTAAGTTTATGTATTTATGGTTAAACAAAAATAGAAAAATTACTGAATTTCAAACAAATGGATTAATTTTGGCAAATGCAAGATTTCAAGGGATATTATCTCTCACTGCTATTGTTTTTAATAACCGGACTTTCATTTTCTCAGGTGAATAAAGATTCTTTGCAAGAGCAAATTGATTTGGAAGAAGAATTTTCTTTAAAAAACTATAAGGCTGATCCATGGGACAGGATGATTATTGAAATTAATCATACCGGTCTTTTAAATATTCCATCTAATATAAAAATGAGCTGGAAAAGTATTGGCGTTAACTTTGCCTTAATGTTTGATAAACCTCTTGGCAAATCTAACTTCAGTATTGGATACGGTATTGGTATTTACAGTCATAATTTTCATAGCAATGCCGATTTTGTTACCAGATTCGATAGTACCAAAAAAGCAATCGTAACAGATATGATTCCTAAGGTAAATTCATATACTATTAACCGCTTCGCACAAAAAATATTGGAAGTTCCTCTGGAATTAAGATTCCGGACTAAAACCATAAACAAATTTAAAATCATGTTGGGCGGTAAATTCGGATATGTTATCAGTGACTTCAGAAAAGTATTTGATGATGTTGGAAAAAATAAAATTTACGACACTAAAAACCTAAACTATCTGCGTTACGGCGTTGTTTTTCGCATTGGCGTTGAACAATTCTGTTTTACCGCTAGTTATTATTTTAGTGAGCTATTTAAAAAAGGTTTGGGGCCTCAAGGCATTACGCCTTATTCAGTTGGCATCGCTATAATTCCATATTAAGAATATTTTCATTTTGAAAAGTAAAATCGACATAGAAAACGAGTTACTCCGCTTCAAAATTAAATCGTTTAAACATGAAGAGGATGTTGTAAATGAAGCATATAAAATATTAAACCGCGACTTATTCCTAAACAAAAAAGTACTTGATAATTTAAAACTTTACAACAAATCATTTGAATTTGTTGATGAAGACGAATCTGATCCATTAAGTGTATTTACAGAGCAGCATATTCAAACAATTGCTATCAAATACAGATTGAAATTTCTAGACTCCCAAAAGTTTAAAAAAGACATTCCTTTTGAGGCCATAGAAAAAATCAAAGCTATAAATCACGCTCAAAAAAAGGATATAAAGCATTTTAAAATTCTTGCTCCAATAGAAAGCTTTATTGAACCGAAAAAAGATGTTGCCATACAATTGTTCGCTCAAACAGACCACAATAATTATTTATTTATTCATTCTTGGGGTGATGAATTTCCCTGGTATAGAAAACTACTTTGTTGGCCTATAAGGAGGTTTGAAACGCTATTTGCTACCGTTATTTTGATTTCAGCAATTCTTGCCTGTTCTCTTCCTACCAAATTAATTTGGCTGCCGGAAGGTGCAGATTATTGGGGGACATATAGGGTTGGCGCTTTCTTTCACATACTCATATTTAACATGGGCGTTACGGCCTATTTTACTTTTGCCCTTGGCAAAAACTTCAGCACCAAAAGCTGGAACAAATTCCTCGACCTATATTAAAAAAAAATCCGCCATAGGCGGATTCATATTATCTAATTTGAATAAATCTTATTATTTGTGAGACTTTTCAGAACTAACAGTCAATTTAGCTCTTCCTCTTTTACGACGCGCCGCCAATACACGTCTCCCGTTAGGTGATGACATACGCAGTCTAAAACCATGCTTATTTACTCTTTTGCGTTTTGAAGGTTGAAATGTCCTTTTCATAGTCTCTTGTTTTTATCTGTCCGAAAATGGACTGCAAATATAATCAAAAAAACTTATCGCCAAATAAAATTACACTTTGTTCTACCTTCTTAATGCTAATTTTTAAGGCTTTTCTTTGTTTTATCCGTAATTTTGGGCGAATTTAATAAAATGGCCAAAAGAAGAGGTAAAGATAGTAACGTGGATGAGCTCCCTAAAGCCAAGCTAAGCCTGGAAAATCTTAAAAAATCATTCCGATTATTCAGCTACTTGAAAAAGGAAAAATGGAAATTTGTTGCAGGCATGTTCTTTTTACTGGGTACTGCAGGGGTTGGATTACTTTTCCCCCTAAAATCAGGTTCTTTATTTGGTTTCTTTGGTGCTGATAATCAGTCAGTTGAGAGTTTAAAGGCTGATTTATACCAATTGGGATATGTGCTTTTGGCTATCTTATTAATACAGGGCGTTTTTTCATTTGGAAGAGTTTACTTCTTTACCCAAATTACCGAAAGTATCCTAAAAGGCTTGAGAAATGACACCTTTAATCAATTGATTCGGATGCCGATGTCCTTTTTCTCTAAAAATCAGGTGGCAGAATTAAACAGCAGAATGGCAACTGATATTAATGTAATCTCTGAAGCTTTTACCATTAATATCGCAGAATTTATTCGCCAAAGTGTGGTAGGAATTGGGGGCTTGGTGTTGATGATTGTTTATACGAAGTGGGAAATTGCCAAATGGTTTCTAATGATTATTCCGCCGTTGACTATTATCGCCATTGTATTTGCGAAAAAAATTCGTGCTTACAGTAAAACCCTGCAAGACAAAATTGCCGAAGCAAATGTGATTGTTGGTGAGGCTCTGACTGGCATTGCCAATGTAAAAACCTTTACCAATGAAGTATTTGAATCAAAAAAATACATGAACAAAACCGGAGAGATCAAAGATTTTGGTGTGAAATACGGTATTTTCAGAGGGAGTTTTTTTGCCTTCGTAATTACATGTGTATTTGGCGCCGTGTTTTTTATTCTTTTTCTAATGATTCAATTGAAATTAGAAAACAAATTAAGCGGTGAAGAATTCGGAAGATTTATGATGCTGGCACTTTTTGTTGCCGGTTCTCTTGGAGGATTACCTGAACAAATTGCATCAATACAGCGTGCATTGGGAGCAACTGACAGGGTATTTGAATTAATTGATGGCGATGTTGAGAAAATAAATCTTGCTACAAAAAAACCTACCTCTTCTCAAGGTGCTGGTAATATTGAATTTGAAAACGTTTCTTTTAATTATCCAACGCGACCTGATTTTCAGGTATTAAAAAACATTAGTTTCTCTGTTAACTCAGGAGAAACAATTGCATTGGTTGGACAAAGCGGCTCGGGAAAAAGCACTATAGCTGCGCTGGTATCGAGGTTTTATGACCCAATTGCCGGCAAAATTAAAATTGACGGTAAAAACTCTACCGACTATGAATTGTCTGATCTAAGAGGAAAGATTGCTCTAGTACCACAAGATGTCATTTTGTTTGCGGGCACAATCCGAGAAAATATCGCTTACGGAAAACCTGAGGCAAGCGACGAGGAAATAATGGAAGCAGCTAAAAAAGCAAATGCTTATGATTTTATTTCATCCTTTCCTGATAAATTCATGACGCTAGTTGGAGAACGTGGTATTCAGTTGTCCGGTGGACAAAGACAAAGAATTGCCATTGCCAGGGCTGTGCTAAAAGACCCGCAAATACTCATTCTTGATGAAGCTACCAGTAGTTTAGACAGTGAAAGTGAACATTTGGTACAAGAAGCTTTAGACAAATTAATGGTTGGCAGAACAAGTATTGTTATTGCTCACAGATTGTCAACCATTAGAAATGCAGATAAAATTGTGGTGTTACAAAACGGCGTTATTGTTGAGTCCGGAGCGCATTCCGAGTTAATTAAAAACGACCAGGGCGTTTATAGTAAACTCAATAAAATGCAATTTGAGTTTAACTAAAAAAAATTTGCATAATTAGATTTAACATTCTACATTTGTCGCCCTGATAAGCCCAAATGGGTTAAAATTGGGAGCATAGCTCAGCTGGTTCAGAGCACCTGCCTTACAAGCAGGGGGTCACAGGTTCGAATCCTGTTGCTCCCACAGATAAATAAAAAGACCAACCGCAAGGTTGGTTTTTTGTTTTAGGCGAACGTCGAAAATTCATTTTCGAAAGTGAAGACTGAAACAAAAATACGGCGCAGCCGGAATTTTTTATTGTGACTCAGGGATATTAAGGATCATGAAATAATCCTGTTGCTCCCACTCTCAGTGGTTTAACAAAAAACTGACCTGTTTTTTAATTTAAGGTGTTTGAGTCGAGACCTTTGCTTTATAGGACTGAATTGGGTTTAATGGTTTAGGAAAGGCTCAGATATATTCAGGCGAGTTCACAGAAATGCACTTATTACGCACTTATTTATAAACACATGCTTAATTAAT
>JBFWYJ010000279.1:0-4812 GCA_050186555.1 Bacteroidia bacterium | reverse complement strand
GGGGCAAGTGTGGAAGAACATAAAAAAGAATTTGCCGGAGCAATGTTACGCGGTTTCCACCAATTATTTTACCTGCTCCGGGATTTAGCTATTCCCAGCGCGGCTAAAATCAGCGGACAATGTTTAGGTGGCGGTTTTGAATTGGCGCTGATGTGTAATTTTATTTTTGCTGATAAAAGCGCAAAGCTTGGACAACCGGAAATTTCATTGGGAGTCTTTCCTCCACCTGCCTCTATAATCCTGCCGGAAAAAATTGGCTATGCAAAGGCGGAGGAGCTTCTCATTACCGGAAGAATCATTGCAGCAGGGGAAGCAAAAGATATTGGACTACTTAATCAGGTTGAGGAAGACAAACAGTCATTGCAAAAATGGGTAGATGAGTGGATAGGCATTCATATTAGCCCTAAAAGTGCTTCGTCACTTCGTTTTGCCGTAAAGGCCGCACGGGTAAAATTCAATCATGTACTTAGCAACTTCTTACCTCAACTTGAATCTTTGTATGTGAATCAACTTATGGAAACACACGATGCAAATGAAGGCATCTGTTCATTTTTAGAAAAAAGAAATCCGGTTTGGGAGAATGCTTAAAATGCCTTATTAACTTCTAACACATTTAGACATGAAAACAATTAAAACAGTTGGAGTGGTTGGCGCAGGAACAATGGGTTCAGCGCTCGCTCAAAAATTTGCACAGGAAGGATTCAAAGTTATCCTTGTAGATACGGAAATGAAATTTGTTGAAAAAGGATTAGGGCAGATAAAAAACATACTTAATGAGGCTATGAAACGGCACTTATTTTCCTCTGAACAAATAAATAGTTTTCTTGACAATTTAAAAGGGTCCGATAATTTATCCGATTTAAAAGTATGTGATATAATTGTGGAAGCTATTTATGAAAATTTTAAAGCCAAGTGCGATCTCTTCAAAAAAATTTCTTCTATAGTTCCTATAGATACAATTCTTGCGACTAATACGTCTTCGTTCTCAATTACTGAATTATCCTCATCTGTTAAGAATCCTGAACGTTTTATCGGTCTTCATTATTTCTATCATGCAGCCAAGAATCGCTTAGTCGAAATTGTTCCAGGATTAAAAACTTCAAAAGAAACATTGAAAGCTGCCCGGCAGTTTTCTATTCTTTCAGGTAAAGATGCGATTGTATGTGCTGATGCTTATGGTTTTGTTGTCAATCGTTTTTTTGTCCCCTGGCTGAACGAAGCAGTACGTCTGCATGAAGAAAATATTGCTCCTATCGGCGTAATTGAACAAGTATGCAAAGAAACTTTTGGAATAGATTTGGGGCCCTTTGAACTGATGAATGCTACTGGTATACCGGTAGCTTATCATGCAGAGAAGACGTTGGAAATATTCGGAAACCTTTATAAGGCATCAAAGGCCCTGGAGAAGCAGGTAGAAGAAAAACAGCCATGGAGGTGGGAGAAATCGATAGACCTTCTTACAAATACTACTCATCCAACAGTGATAAAAGAAATCAAGGACAGGATGCTTGGTATAGTGTTCTTTATTTGTTCACAGATAATAGATGAGAAAATCTGCACAGCAACAGAAATTAATCGAGGAGCAAAGATCGGGTTGAGATGGAAAAGGGGGCCAATTGATTTAATGAGAAAAATGGATAGTGATGAGGTACTGCGTCTTATTGTTAAAATAGTAGATCGATATAACATGATTTTGCCCGTATCAATTGGCGAAAAACACTGGAAATCTACAAATGTGAAATTGGAAAAAAGGGGATCAATAGCTGTTATAACTATGGATCAACCTGAATCTCAGAATGCACTTTCCGAAGAAACAATGCAACAATTGGCTTATTGTTTCATCAGTGCAGAACGAAATCCGTCCATAAAAACAATTTTCATCACAGGATCAGGGAAAGCATTTGTAGCGGGAGCTGATATTAAATTTTTTGTGAATAAAATTAAGGATCATATGATCTGCGACATTGAAAAATTTACTGAGTTTGGCCAAAAAGTATTTGAACGTATCGATAAATCAAAGAAAAAAGTTGTTGCTGTCATTAATGGTTTAGCCCTTGGTGGTGGACTTGAGTTTGCTTTGTGCGCAGATGTTATTCTTGCTTTACCAAAAGCCCAAATGGCTTTTCCAGAGACAAGTATTGGTATTTATCCTGGATTGGGCGGAACGCAAAGAAGCGTAAAAAAAATTGGAAAAGGCTTGAGCAAGTATTTAATATATACAGGAAAAGCACTTTCAGCAAATGAAGCAAAAGAAATTGGCCTTGTGGATAAAGTTATTTCAGCTGAAGAAATGTTTTCCCTGCTGGAAGGTCAAACCCCTATACCTGAAACGCAAAAAGTGAAACTTTCTAATAAATGGA
Organism: Bacteroidia bacterium; assembly: GCA_050186555.1. GTDB lineage: Bacteria > Bacteroidota > Bacteroidia > B-17B0 > Aurantibacillaceae > Aurantibacillus. The sequence continues at coordinate 2,452 of JBFWYJ010000279.1, read as the reverse complement.
GAGCGATCGCCGGTCTTTTTGAAAATAATTCATTGTCTGATATTTTAGTCTTAAAAGAGGAAATAGAGAAAATTATTAAATCCGTTTGTTTTAAAGCTCCAATTGCCTTGCGTCTTGCAGATAAACTAATTTCTGAAGGACGAGGATGTAAATCTGAGCTTCAACATTTGCGGGAAGTGTTTTCGACATCTGATGCCCTGCTTGGACTTACATCAATTGGCGAGAAAGTAAATTACCAGGGAAGATAGAGTTTATTCTGGGAAAGATAAATTCTAACGAATTATCTGCGCCGATAAAATAGCTAAGAACCGAAACCTGTAGCCCAAAGAATTCCGGACAAAACCACAATAAAAATTATAATGGCGACAGCTCTTGTATTTTTAGCCGTTCCCCTGAAAATTGGAAAAGTAAATTCGACAGATCTTCCATTTTCGTTCAAGACGAGAATCGCTTTTCTTATAATTATAACTGAAATAAGCAAAAATATCAGCGCTAATCCCCCCCAGAACCAATAGTTTAATAATGCATCCTTTGATAGCCCATTTTGATTCTGAGAAAAAACATCTGCATTAGTTAACGCCCAAATAGTAGCCGACAAAAAAAACTTCTTACCTATTCCAATAGTTTTTCTTTCTGTTTCAGAAGAATTAAACCAATTTTTATATTTATCCATGACAATAAGTTTTATTTGTTCGATGAAAAATTAATTGTCCAAATAATTCCGGAAATAACCAAAATAAAAATCACCGCTGCTACTTTTTTATTATTTGCAGCTGTCCACTTTAATAATTCGCTAAAATCTATATAAAAAACACTAACCGGACTAAAGGGTATCCCCGCTTCGTGCAATACTTTACTCGCTTCAAAAATAGATCGTATAGAAACAAAAAGCACAAGACCCAACACTATGATTAGAATAATTAATGGTACACTAAGCAGAGAAACATCTGTCATGACAATAAGAGATTAAACTATTCATCATTTAATTTTAGTTATTCTTTGATTTATGTCCTTCAGAATGGGCCCTTGATGTACGAATATGCTTTCTTGGCCAATTCCATATTACCTGTTGATAGCTTCTCCATAGGTAATCAACCGGATAAACAAGAAAGTGAATAAATCGTGTAAATGGAATTATTGCAATTATACTGAAGGCTGAAATAACATGTACTTTAAGAGAAAGGGAATTAACACTGGAAATTGCATCAATTTGCGGATCAAATACAAATATGGAACGCAGGTAGGGAGTGAGGAAAGCCGCGAACCAGGAAGAGCCCCAGCGGTTATGATATGCAACAAGTAATCCGGAAACGATTTGTGTAAAGAGTATCAGGTAAACTACAACATCCATTTTACTTGTAACCATTTGCACCCTCCTTACTGTTAACCTTCTATATACCAACAATATTAAGCCAAGGAATGCACATAGGCCAAAGGCAAATGAAGCAATTTCCAGAATTAATAACCTAACCGGCTGTCCATTCCAGGCAATCAGAGCCCTTGGAAAAAGGAATGCGATAAGATGTCCAAAGAACAACACAAATAAGCCCCAGTGAAATGGCTGGCTTCCCCAGAAGAGTTTTTTCCCCTCCAAAAACTGTGATGAAATTGAAGAAACAGTAAACCCTTTATTCAGGTATCGATAAATTGAACCTATCAGAAAAATTGCAAGGCACGCATAGGGCAAAGCAACAAATAAGAGAAAATTTGTCATAATTAATCGAGTTTATAATTGTTTATTAAATTACTTACTGCATTTTTTTCAATAATTTTTCCTGCAATATTATTTACACTTTGTTTTCCAAAAAACGAGTTGTGATGTTGCACATCAATAACAGGATCTAAAATACCTGCAAAGCTTACATTTTCGAAATCCTGTTTTATGACATGAAGCAGGGCTAAGAAAACATTTTGATATACATTTCCATGATTTAATTCTTCCTGAATAATAGCTTTATGAAGTTTTTTTAAGACTTTCACTTTTAAATCCACTCTTGCCTGTTTAAATTCACTAAGCATCTTTTCCAATCCCGGAATAAGAATTTTCACTGAGAGTTCATCAAGTAATTTTTGATTATCCGTTTTTGTATAAAGGGTTAACATATTGCAGATATTATCCGACAAGTCAGTTCCGCAATCATTGTTCACTTTTAATTGCTCTTCCTGCATGTGTAATAAAAAAGCGCCTCTTTTATAATCCTCTCCGAATATTACATAACCTAAATCAAGATAGCATATAGGTTGCACATCAAAGGTTTTAGTATATAATTCTTCACACTCATCTTCCGTGTGCGTACAAACGTAATCTACAAATGGCATTATCTTCTCTGCCGCTTCCGGATATTGTTTTTGCAACATACTAAGACATTGCCTGGCCTTTTCAGGATAATCCGCGCCAGGATATCTTAGCAAATCAGCAAAAACAATATAGTGTTCGTAGTTTCTCATAGAT
>JBFWYJ010000278.1:0-4816 GCA_050186555.1 Bacteroidia bacterium | reverse complement strand
TAAGGATGAAGGTGTATTCAAGTCCATCGTTGGAAACACTAAACTTTATCGCAATGGATGGTAGAACAGTTAAATCAACATCCATTTCAACAAGGCCATTAAATAACTGGTTAACGCCCCAAATATTTTCGAAATTGGAAGCAGATGCAGGGTCTAAAGATGTTATTCCGGCTGCTTCGTTATATGTGAATACAGAATGTTTATCTTTTTTCTTCTCTTCATTGGAGCAAGAGGCTATAAATAACCCAATAATAGCAAAATATAATAGTGTTTGGCGCATTTTACAAAGATTAGCAATCAAGTATATTGTTTTAACTTGCAGGAAAGGCATTTATGCACACAAAACTGTTAAGATAAGAAACAAAAAAACCCTCTTGTAAACAAGAGGGTTTAATTTTTAAGAGTATTCTAATTACTACTTCTTACCGCCTTTAGCAGCAGCTAAAGAATCTGCAACGCGAGCAGAATCAGCCTTTGCTTGAGCAGCAGCTTGTTCAGCAGCAGCTAATGCAGCAGCTTCTGCTTCAGCAGCAGCAATTGAATCTTGTTTAGCTTTTTCAACCATTGCAATTGAATCAGCTTTAGCTTTTTCACGAGCTTCAATTTCTTCTTTTGATGGTCCGCAAGCTACAAACGCAGTAGTTAAAGCAACTACAGCAGCGATAGATAACACTTTTTTCATTTTTTTTAAGTTTAATTTCGGCACAAATATATAAGTTTTGTTAATTTCTGCAAAAAAACATAATAAATTTCTAGCCCTAATTTTTTGATTTTCAGTTAAATTTGCTGCTTTATGTTATATAGGACTTTAAAACTCTTACTTTTTCGCTTAAATCCTGAAAATGCCCATCATTTAACTTTTAAGCTTATAAAGGCTGTTTCCTTGATTCCTGGCTTTAAGTCAATACTCAAAAGGCTTTATTGTATTGAGCATCCTTCATTGGTTAGAAGTGTATTTGGGCTTGAATTTCAAAATCCTGTTGGACTAGCCGCAGGACTGGATAAAGATGCTATTGCATTTAATGAATTAGGTAATTTGGGCTTTGGTTTCATAGAAATAGGCACTGTAACACCTAAACCTCAACCCGGTAATGATAAACCTCGTCTTTTTAGACTAATTCAGGATGAAGCTTTGATTAACAGGATGGGATTTAACAACAAAGGAGCAGATGAAGCAGCTTATAGGCTGAGAATAAAAAAGAACCCTAAACTGATAATTGGTGGCAACATAGGAAAAAATAAGATAACTGAAAACGAAGATGCCATTAGCGACTATGAATACTGTTTTCATGCTTTGTATGATGTTGTTGATTATTTTGTTGTAAATGTGTCTTCTCCAAACACGCCAAACCTAAGAGCTTTGCAGGATAAAGAACCGCTTACAAAACTTTTAATGCATATGCAAAAGCTTAATAAATCGAAAACCAAAGAAAAGCCTATATTGTTGAAAATTGCACCTGATTTATCCAATGAACAATTGGATGAAATAATAGAAATTGTGAAAGATTCAGGAATTTCCGGTGTTATTGCGACAAATACAACAATTAGCAGAGAAGGTTTATTGACTTCAAAAACTACAATTGATGCAATTGGTGCCGGTGGACTTAGTGGAAAACCTCTTACCAAAAGAAGTACCGAGGTGATTAGATATCTTAAACAAAAATCTTCAAACGCTTTTCCCGTTATTGGTGTAGGCGGAATTCATACTAAAGAGGACGCAAAAGAAAAACTGGATGCAGGTGCTGATTTGATTCAACTCTATACCGGATTTATATATGAGGGTCCTGGTTTGATTAAAGAAATTAATAAATCCCTAATTAAAAATTAAAATGATTAAGCTGATTGAATGCCCAAGGGATGCCATGCAAGGCATTAAAGAATTTATTCCTACAGAAAAAAAAGCAGAATATATTAACCAATTACTGCAAGTTGGGTTCGACACAATTGATTTTGGAAGTTTTGTATCACCAAAAGCAATTCCGCAAATGAAAGACACGGCAGAGTTGTTAGGTAAACTTAATCTAGATAATTCAAAATCGAAACTGCTTGCCATTATAGCAAATGAAAGAGGTGCAGAAGATGCATGCCAATTTGACGAGGTAACTTACCTTGGATTTCCATTCTCTGTATCTGAAACCTTTCAACAAAGAAATACTAACTCTTCTATTGATGAGTCATTAAAACGTGTAGAATCAATTCAAGCAATATGCGATAAACACGAGAAACAACTTGTAGTTTATTTATCAATGGCATTTGGCAATCCTTATGGAGATGAATGGACACCGGACATTGTGATTAAATGGAGTAATGAATTGTATAAAAGAGGAATAAAAACTCAAGCTTTAGCAGATACAATCGGCTGTTCTACGCCTGAAAATATCAAATTGCTTTTTAGTCATTTAATTCCGGCTTTGAAAGATGTTGAATTTGGTGCTCATTTGCATTCAACGAAAGAACAGGCACAGGAAAAGATTACTGCTGCTTTTGAAAGCGGTTGTCTAAGATTTGACTCTGCGATTCATGGTTTTGGAGGCTGTCCTATGGCTGCGGATTCTTTAACAGGAAATATTTCTACACAGGATATTGAATTCTATTTATCTGCTAATAATATTAAACACGAATTAAATGCTGAAAAATTGCATCAATGTTATGAATCCTCTCTTCAGATATTTAATAATTATCATTAGTGTTAGTTAGAGTTAACCCGGATAACATTAATTCATCCGACATTTATAAAATTGTCGATTGTCTTCGTAATGGCGGTGTAATTGTATATCCAACAGATACCGTTTATGCTTTAGGATGCAGCATGATGAGTTCTAAAGGAATTGAAAAATTGTGTCGCTTGAAAAAAGTAAATTCTGAAAAAGCAAAATTCTCTTTTATTTTTAATGACCTCAGTCATTTGTCTGAATATACTAATCCATTTCCTACAGCAACATTCAGAATAATAAAAAAGGCTTTACCCGGACCATATACATTCATTTTAGAAGCGAATCACAACGTTCCTAAACTATTAAAACAAAAACGTAAAACGGTTGGTATTCGTATTCCTGATAATAAAATTTGTCAAGAGATAATAAGGGTGCTTGGAAACCCTCTTCTATCGGGAAGTTTACATGATGAAGAGGATGATATTGTGGAATATTATTCAGACCCCACAAATATTTACCAACAACTTGAAGGGATTGTTGACATTGTTGTTGATGGAGGTCATGGTAATATTTATCCGTCTACCGTAATCGATTTTAGTCAGGATTCGCCGGAGGTAATCCGTCAAGGACTTGGCTGCTTAGACATTTTAGCCTGATTTTATTGTAAAAATTTAATTAGTTTTTTTCGATTCAAGGCCTATTTTTGCACTAATTAAACTTAAAACGTCATGGATTTCCGTATTGAAAAAGACACAATGGGTGAGGTTAAGGTACCTGCACACGTATATTGGGGAGCACAAACTGAACGCTCCAGAAATAATTTTAAAATTGGTCCTGAAGCCAGTATGCCAAAAGAAGTTATTTATGCATTTGGTTATTTAAAGAAGGCAGCTGCTTTAGCTAATATGGAATTAGGTGTTTTAACTAAAGATAAATGTGATTTAATTGCTAAAGCCTGTGATGAAATTATAGCCGGAAAATTGGATGATCAATTCCCTTTAGTAATTTGGCAAACAGGTTCAGGAACACAAAGTAACATGAACTCTAATGAAGTTATCGCTTATCGCGCGCATGTTATGAGTGGCGGAAAATTAACGGATGAGAAGAAAGTATTGCACCCCAATGATGATGTAAACAAATCTCAATCAAGTAATGACACCTACCCTACTGCTATGCACATTGCAACATATAAGCAAGTTGTAGATATCACAATTCCGGGCTTGGAAAAATTAAGAGATACACTTTCTAAAAAAGCAGAATCCTTTAATAATATTATTAAGACCGGACGAACTCATTTCATGGATGCTACACCCTTATCATTAGGACAAGAGTTTAGTGGGTATGTGCAACAGATCAACATGAGTATTCGCGCCTTAAAAAATGCTTTAGAAGCTGTTAAGGAATTGGCATTAGGAGGAACTGCAGTTGGGACAGGACTTAATACACCTAAAGGATACGACGTATTGGTCGCTAAAAAAATATCTGAATTAACTGGGCTACCTTTTGTAACCGCACCAAATAAATTCGAGGCATTAGCGGCACACGATGCAATGGTTGAGATGAGCGGCGCTTTGAAACGTACCGCAGTTGCTTTAATGAAAATTGCAAATGATATAAGAATGCTGTCTTCGGGGCCACGTTGTGGAATTGGAGAAATTATTATTCCGGATAATGAACCGGGTTCTTCCATTATGCCCGGAAAAGTTAACCCAACACAGCCTGAAGCCATGACAATGGTTTGCGCACAAGTTATTGGAAATGATGTTGCCGTTTCTATTGGAGGTTCAACCGGACATTTTGAATTAAATGTATTTAAACCATTAATTGCAGCTAACGTTTTACAAAGCGCAAGATTAATCGGCGATGCTTGTGTTAGCTTTAATGATAAATGCGCTGCCGGCATTGAGCCTAATTTACCTGTTATTAAGCAACATCTTGAGAATAGTTTGATGTTAGTAACAGCTTTGAATACGCATATAGGCTATGAGAATGCAGCAAAAATTGCTAAAACTGCTCATAAAGAAGGTAAAACATTGAGAGAAGCAGCGATTGGTTTAGGTTTATTGACCAACGAACAATTTGATCAATGGGTAAAGCCTGAAGACATGATTGGAAGTTTAAAGTAATCGTTTTTAATATGACATAATAATAGTCCGTTGCAT
>JBFWYJ010000277.1:0-4831 GCA_050186555.1 Bacteroidia bacterium | reverse complement strand
CTCTTCCGATCTAAAATCTAATTGTGATAAAGATTGTAAATGCTAATCTAAGATTATGCTAATATTATCAGCGGAACAAATTCGTAGCGCAGATCAATTCACGATTGCTAATGAACCAATTAGCTCTATTGATTTAATGGAAAGAGCAGCCGGAAAGTGCGCTGAGTATATCATTACTAATTATAAGCCAAGTTCAAAGTTCATCATTGTTGCAGGTCATGGCAATAATGGTGGAGACGGATTAGTCATTGCGCGATTGTTGCATAAAAATAATTTTCAATGCAAAACAATTCTAGTAAATCCAAAAGACAATTTATCTGCAGACTGTAAAACCAACAAACAAAGGCTAATTGATACTAAAATTCCTTTCGACGAAATAAATTCTATTGAATTATTCAATCAAACTTTTCAAAAAATTGGTACTGATTATATAATTATTGATGCCTTGTTAGGTACGGGATTAAATTCTCCACTTGCCGGATTGTATAAGGAAATAGTAGATGAAATAAATAAAAGGCAATTAGAGATAATAAGCATTGATTTGCCTACAGGATTATTTACTGATATATATAACGAACCTGATGATAGTATTGTAAAAAATGCTCTTGTATTAACATTTCAATTTCCAAAGCTGGCCTTTTTTATGGCTTGCAATAAAGATTATATAAAAGATTTCATAGTACTTGACATTGGTTTATTAGAAGAATTTAATGATAAGGTTCATACCCCATTTCATTTCACAACAATAAAAGAAATACTTCCCTTTATTAAAATCAGGAACAAATTTTCACATAAGGGAAGTCACGGACATGCCTTGTTAATAGCAGGATCTAAAAAATACAGGGGCGCTGCCTTATTATCTGCTAAATCATGTCTGAGAAGTGGAGCAGGATTGTTAACTGTTCATTCTACAAATGAAGTATTAAGAAACATTATTACCGTTTTACCTGATGCTATTTTAAGTACTGATACTAACAACGAATATATTTCTGAGTTACCGGATACAAAAGCATTTGATGCAATAGGAATAGGTCCGGGATTAGGAACTGAAAATGCCACACAAACTGTATTAAAAAAACTGATTAATTATTTTCAAGGCCCATTAGTCATTGATGCCGACGGTTTGAATATTTTATCCGAGAATAAAACCTGGATTTCTTTTTTACCCCCAAATACCATTATTACACCTCACCCGAAAGAATTTGATCGTTTAACTTCAATTCATGATAATGATTTTAACAGACTGAGAAGTGCAATTAATTTGGCTATAAAAAACAATATAATTATTGTATTGAAAGGAACATATACATGTATAATAAATTCAGATGGTCAGTGCTTTTTTAATAGCACAGGTAACGCTGGATTAGCAAAAGGTGGAAGTGGAGATGTTTTAACAGGAATAATTTTAGGTTTGCTTGCAAGAGGATATCAAGCTAAACAAGCAGCAATACTTGGTGTTTACTTACATGGTGCTATTGCCGACAAATCTGTTCAAATACAAAGTATGGAGAGTCTGCTTCCTTCGGACTTAACGGAACTAATTGGCACAACTTTAAAAGAGATTGAAACTTTGCGTATTCAATAAAATAAAAAAGCCCCTCAAAACTGAAGGGCTTTAAATCTATTTAAATAATTATTATTGATATTTTAAATCTACTTTGTAGCTAACGCCTTCAATAATTACTACGGTACTATTATCACAAGTCATGTTATCATCTTGATCTCCATAATAAACAAACCTTACCGACTTATCTCCGGTGGTGAATATTACCTTACCTTTAGAGAAAGGGTGTTGCTCAGGATTGATGTAATAATCAGGAGAACAACCAAAATATCGGTGAACAGGTCTTTCATCATCAATCTTATACATATAAGTAGAACCATTTTTTGAAGTACCGGAAGTTTCGCCTGTATACTTTACAATTGCATTAATTGCATCGCTTTTTACAGCATTATTTGTAGTTGTCCATACTAAAGGCAAACTGGCAGATGGATGAATTGTGTTTGAAGTTGAGTTAACTAATGTCTTGTTTAAACTTCCTGTCCAAGTTACTTCAGTATTACCATCCGTTGTGTCTTTCAACTTAAGCGTACCTTCTATCTTCCAGGTTAAAGGTGTAACTGAACGAGAGTAACCTGCTGCAGTGGTGTTAGTTAATTTTAAGTTACTGCTATTATCAATAACGTATTTTCCTACAGTGAAATTATTGAATGTAACATTGGATATATGTCCCGGATTTCTCATGTAAGCTGTCGAACCCGTTGTACCTTGATAATTAACAGTTACAACACCATTTCTATATACACCGTCTACACCGGTAGATTGGTTAAAAGTTAGCGTGTTAACTTTTGATACTGTATCTCTATTCAATGAGTTAGAGCCCATAAATCCTGCAGTGGTATAAAATTGTATATAAGAATACTCACTAGCTTGAGAAACCATCTGCTCAATATCAGTGGCTATAAAATTCGCTACGGAAGCCTCTACGGCACTGTTAAATTCCTTATCAGCCTCAGGCGGATCGTTAGTCTTTTTATTACAAGACGTTAGTGCTACCGCTAATAGAGCCACTACTGAAAATTTTGTAGCAATTTTTTTCATTTCCATAAAACTTAATAGGTTAATTTTATGCAATTTAGAGTAAATTTTCGAATCAGGCAAAAATTCGTTAAAAAAATGGTTGATTTCAGTTATTGTAAAATAAATCTCGGTCTGAACGTGGTTTCCAAGAGAAGCGATGGCTTTCATAATATTGAAACAGTTTTTTACCCTGTTAATTGGCGTGAGCCTATTGAGGTATTGGAATCAACTGATAATGAACAAATTAAACTAAATTTATCAGGAAAATCCATTGAAGGCGAATTGAAGAACAATATTATTGTCAAAACTTTTCTTAAAATGCAGAAAATCAGAAGATTACCAAAAATAGCGGTATACCTTCATAAACTTTTACCTATGGGAGCCGGCCTAGGTGGAGGTAGTTCGAATGCTGCCACTTTTATTAATCTTCTGGACAGAAAGTTTAACCTTAAACTGAATAAAGAAGAGAAAATAAATATTGCTAAAGAAATTGGCAGCGATTGTGCATTTTTTATTGAGGGTAATCCGGTTTTTGCTAAGGGAAAAGGTGACGAATTTGAAACCATTAAAATTAATCTTGATGCGTATTATATTTTAATTGTTTATCCGAATTTACATAGCAATACAAAAGTAGCTTATGAGGGAGTTATCCCACAAAAACCGGAAAGAGGTATAAAAGATATCATAGAAAATGTTTCGATTGAAAACTGGAAGAATTTTCTTTTTAACGATTTTGAAAAGTCCATTTTCAAAGTTTATCCTGAAATTGAAAAATTAAAATCCGACTTATATGAGCATGGTGCAGTTTACGTTTCTATGAGCGGAAGCGGTAGCGCAGTTTATGGGATTTTTAATGAGGAACCTGAAATAATTTTGCCTAGGCACTATACTGCTTATTTACAAGTCCCTAAATAATTTAATCGAAACTAAACAAACTATTTGGAGAAAACTCCCATTCGGGGGTTATTAATTCATCTCCTTCTTTCAAACTGTACCAAGGCGAATTACTATTGCTGCTTGGATTTTTAAGAATATGAATATCCTGCGCCGGCATATAACTTTGAGCCAGCATAAATAATTTCTTTCCTGTCTTTTTATCCTTAACAACATCAACAACAATAACTGCATGTCCCGGAGAACCACCCTGAATAAACAGATCGCCAATTTGTAATTCTTTAAGTTCTTTCTTCTTTAATTCTCTACTCAAACTTAAAGTGCCTGCATATGAAAAAACCATTTCCAAATATTTTTCAAAGTCCTTTCTTGCATCTGAAGTACCGGCTGTTTTAACCCAAGTTACCTTATTGCCTTTAACCGAAATTCGGAAACCCTTTCTCCATTTGGCATATTCTGCATTAAAGCCATTCGTGAAATTAAAATGAATATCATCATATCTTTTCTGTTTAAATAAATACTCCGCTCTTAATCTCATTGTGGCATCTGCACATTGCTGCAAATCTTTCTTTCCAACCGTCACATCAAAAATCGCAACATGCACTTCTTGATCATACTTTAAGTTTCCATTATAAAGTTTCACAGAAGTTCCATCTGCTTTTAAATTGAGATGTCTTAGAAAATGTCCAAAACTATTGCTGTCTGCCTCCACTCTAATCGTATTTTCCGGGATTCTGATTCTAGTTAAAATGTCAGTGCCTTCTTTTTTTATCCACGCTGAAGTTTGTGCATTTATTTGAAACACAAAAAAGACAATCAGAAAACCATAAAAAACATTTCTCATAAAAAAAGCTCCTAACAAGGAGCTTTAATTTACAAATTACATTTTGAACTAAACAGCCAATTTTTTATAACGCGGGCGTTTTGGTTCAATATTCCCTAATCGCTTCTTTCTGTTTTCTTCATATTCTGAGTATCCTCCTTCGAACCAATAAACCGAACTGTCTCCTTCGAATGCCAAAATATGCGTACAAACTCTGTCTAAAAACCACCTGTCGTGAGAAATAATTACTGCACATCCGGCAAAATTTTCTAAGCCTTCTTCCAATGCACGAAGTGTATTCACATCTAAATCATTCGTTGGCTCATCTAGCAACAACACGTTTCCTCCTTCTTTTAAAGCAATAGCCAAATGCAAACGGTTTCTTTCTCCACCTGACAGCACTCCACACTTTTTACCTTGATCTGCACCCGCAAAATTAAATCGAGAAATATATGCTCTCGCATTAATTGGTTTGTCTTCCACCAAAATATTATCCAATCCACCGCTTACAACTTCGTAAACAGTTTTCTCCG
>JBFWYJ010000276.1:0-4862 GCA_050186555.1 Bacteroidia bacterium | reverse complement strand
TCATTAATTGGATCACAATACTCAATGGACGAACACCTAATGTAATTGCAGGTAAAATGAGATTTTTAAGGTTCAGAACTTCACCTTCCCATTCATCGTAATCATATAAACTTCCTACAGCAGAAAGCCCGGTATACTCCTGCAATAAATAGCCAAATAACCAGGCCATTATTAATCCTACCAAATAAGATGGTGCACTCATACCAAAAACAGTGGCAAGCACAAACGAAACCCTATCAAAAACACTGTTCTTTTTCATTGCAGCAAGAATTCCTAAAGCAATTCCTAATATAGAAGCGATAATTATCGCAGAAAAAGCGAGAACGGCGGTTTCAGGTAAAGTATCTAATATTATTTCGGATACACTTCTTTTCGTTATGTAACTTCGCCTTAAGTAGGGAATCTTAAACACCACTGCTTTATCATCCCCTATGGTAAAAAGAGGCGTCCAGGAATATTTTTCCGGATTTAAGAACCACAAACTTTGGTTGTTTATGTAGTTGTGTACAGACACAGGAGAAAGATCGTTCAAATAATGAACGTATTGAGTAACAAGGGGTTTGTCTGTACCAAGTTCTTTGTGAATAGCATCAACAGATTCTTTGTTGGCTCTCTGGCCAAGCATCACAGTGGCGGGGTCGCCCGGTAAGACATTAAAAAGAAAGAAAATGGCTGTAATAACACCAAGTAGAACTACAATACCATAAAATATTTTGCGTAAAACAAACTTAAGCACTGTGTAAACAATGAAAAAGCGAATATAAATAAATATATCCGAGATTGTTAATGGTTTTTAGATAAAGTTTACTTTTGTAACTACATAAATTGCAAAATCTTAGAATAATATTCATTAGCCTCATTCTCTTGATTTTAGGCTGTCCAAGTTTATCTGATGCTCAAAAAGTTGGAATTGTTCTAAGTGGCGGAGGTTCAGGGGGATTGGCACATATCGGAGTGCTTAAAGCCCTTGAAGAAAATGGTGTGCCCATAGATTATATCACCGGTAGTTCGATAGGCAGCTTAATAGGAGCTTACTATGCAGCTGGTTTTTCACCTGAAGAGATTCGCAGGCTTGTGCAGGATGATTTTTTTCAAAATGCTTCAAAAGGGACGATGAATTACCATTTTGGTTACCTTTTTAAGAAAAGGGAAACACATGGTTCCTGGCTTACACTAAAATTTGACCCGAATAATCATCTGCTTAAAAACTTACCTACTAATGTGATTAACTCTATCCCGATAGATTATTATTTAATGGAAATGTTTTCACCTGCAAATATCAAAGCAAAAGGAAATTTTGACAGTCTGTTTATTCCGTTTAGGTGTTTAGCTTCTGATATTGAGACCAAATCAAGTATTTTATTTAAGAATGGTGATTTATCAACAGCTGTGAGGTCAAGTATGAGTTATCCGTTTTATTTGAGACCGCTTAAAGTGGATGGTAAATTATTATTTGATGGAGGTTTATATAACAATTATCCTGTTGATGTTTTGCATGAAGAGTTTCATCCGGATGTGGTTATTGGTTCAAATGTGTCGGATCCTAATCTGACACCAGATGTTGATGATTTATACCAACAGTTGAGAAACATCATGATGAGCCAAACCAATATCGATTCAATAAAGGAAAAAGATATTGTAATTGAACCGTGGTGTGAGATAAATATGTTCAACTTTGAAAAGGTAGATCAATTAATAGATAGTGGTTATGCAGCTACAATCAGGATGATTCCGCAGATTTTAGAAAAGATAAATAGCAGAATTGATACAAATGAGTTACGAATTAAAAGGAATGAATTTAGGTTGAGAGTAAATGATGACATCACGATAAAGAAAATTACTGTAAACGGATTAAATAGCAAACAAGCAAAATATATTAAACGGAATATTCTTTTTAATGATAAACCAATTGGGTTGGATAAGCTCAGGAAAAGGTATTTTAGATTGGCAGCAGATGAGAGATTTAAGAGCGTTTATCCAGTTGTAAAGTTTGACAGCATAAAAAAAGATTTGACATTGAACATGGATGCTAAAATCGAGAAACCGTTTTATGTGGATGTTGGGGCTATTATTTCCAATCGACCAATTAGTGAAGCTTTTCTTGGATTGCAATACAATCATATCGGTAGAGTTGGATTTACGGCTTATGCAAATGGTTATTTAGGGAAATTACATTCCGGTGGACACGCAAAATTCAGATTTGATTTTCCGGGTAAATTTCCATTTTTTCTTGAATCAAATACTACATACGCAAGATGGGATTATTTTAATAGTTCTGTGCTTTTTTATGATTTATTAAAACCGGCATATTTAATTCAGGAGGATAGTTATTCAGAAATTAAAGCAGGAATTCCTGTAGGTAACCTTTCAGTGCTCGATATTTCAGTAGGGGTAGCAGAATTGCTTAACTCTTATTATCAAAAAGATGATTTTACAAAATTAGATACAACAGACAGAACAGTATTTGATTTTCTTTATGGGCAAATTAGTTATGGGTTAAATACACTCAACAGGAAGATGTATGCAACTGAAGGTGTAAAAGTTAATGCAAGAGCCAGATTGTTGCAAGGACAAGAAAGTTATTACCCGGGAAGTACAAGCACGGATTCATTAGAGTTTAAAAACTTAAAAACAAAACCTTGGTTGTTATTAAAGTTATCGGTAGACGGATATATAAAAACATTCAAGAGATTTCGTTTGGGATTATTCGGAGAAATTGTAAGCTCTTCTCAAAACTTTTTTAGTAATTACGAAAGCTCCATACTTTCTGCCCCTGCATTTAATCCAACTCCGGAAAGTCAAACATTTTTTATCGACCAGTATAGGGCACATAACTATTTTGCAACAGGCGTAAAATTAATTACCACGCCATTAAAGAATTTAGATTTCAGAATTGAGGCCTATGGTATGCAACCTTTTAATTCGATCATTAAAGATCAAAGTGGAAATGCTAAGTACAGCACACCGTTTTTGTATATACATTATATAGGTAACGCAACCTTAGTGTATAACACGCCGGTTGGTCCGTTTTCTTTGGGATTAAATTACTATGATCAGAACCAGAATCCATTCTCAATCTTTTTCCATTTTGGTTATATTATTTTTAATAAAAAATCCTTGGATTAGAAATTTCATTTAATAAAAAAGCCCCATTTGGGGCTTAGTTAAAATTCATCTTCATTAAAAAAGAAATCGTCTTTGGTTGGATAGTCTGGCCAGATATCTTCGATGTTATCATAAGATTCGCCTTCGTCTTCCATTTCTTGCAAGTTCTCGATTACTTCCATCGGGGCACCTGTTCTCATCGCGAAATCAATTAATTCATCTTTTGTTGCAGGCCATGGAGCATCTTCCAACCAACTAGCTAATTCTAAAGTCCAATACATACGTTCTTTTATTAACTGCAAAAGAAAAAATTTTTTTTGATTGATAAAAGAATTTTTTTGTACTGTTAGCCTTTTTTTATAATTTGTATATGCCTGAAAATCAGACTAATAACAATTATTAGATTTGAATTGTCTTATGAGTGACAATTTCAGACTCATTTTCAAGGCGTAATTCGTAGTTACCTCTTCTAAGTTTCGAAATTGCTAAATCTACCGGAAGCTCATTTTTTGCCCCGGGTTTTAGCCAAGTACCAATGCTTATTAGTACTTCATTATTTTCGTTATCATACAAGTTTATATAAGAATATGTCCATTTAGATATAGAGTAAGAAATTTTGCCTGATAGGGAATCGTTAACCAAATGAATGTTACCGTTTGGAAGTGTATAAATTTTTTGCTTGATAACATACCAAGGTATAGGTTCATTTTTTATAGTACATACTAAGTACTTTAGTGATTGTTCTTTTTCATTGCTTACGCCAATTGCTGCAGATTCGTGTTTGTTACTGATTGCCCAAACAGCTTGTTGAATGCTGGATTTGCTGATACTCTCATAGAAATTGGAAATATAGTTCGCTAATAAAATTAATGAGGTGTCTTTGTAATGACTGGTTTTGTAAGTGTTGCTAATCTTTGGACATTTGTCGGTACTCTCGCAACAAAAACCGATAATCTTCCTTCTTTCTTTGTCTTTTGAATTTACCAGAATAGTCTGTTTTTTTACATTAATCAGGTTTTGAAATTCTGTTTTATCAGAGTTGAAAATTCGTCCTGGTTCAACTTCAATAAAGAACGGTCTGGATGATTTATTTGCAATCTCTATTTCTGCTACCTCACCTTGAAAACCACCCAGAGCCGTTACTTTTGCGGAAACAAGATTTTTAGCCATCGCTTCTTTTAGTGTTAATGTTTCGGGCATTAAATAATAACTCATCATGAAAATTCCTGTTATAAAAGCGATTACTGTTTTCATTATTTCCTCCTTTACAACTTCTAATGCATAAATGGTTAAATAGATACAGGAATGATTTTATTTTTATTTAAACTATCATGTTGAATGATTTAGAATTATTAACTTGCTTTAAATCTATGAGCAGGTTTATTGGGTTATTAGGAATTGTTGTAATACTTGGTATTGCGTATTTAATTTCTAATAATAGAAAAGCAATCAATTATAAATTAATATTAAGTGGCTTGTTATTACAAACCGCTATTGCAATTTTGGTTTTAAAAGTCCCGTTCATAACAAACTTCTTTGCATTATTAGGTAGGGGGATGGGAAAAATAGAACAGTTTGCAAATAAGGGAGCATCTTTTGTTTACGGCAATATCGCAATTTCTACAAGTGACGGAATTAGATCATTTGGTGCGCCAGAAACTTTTGTTTTTGCATTTAATATTACTGCAACAATAATTTTGGTTTGCATATTGGTGGCTATCTTTTATCACATTGGTTTGATGCAAAAAGTAGTGTCC
>JBFWYJ010000275.1:0-4893 GCA_050186555.1 Bacteroidia bacterium | reverse complement strand
AAAATTTTACCATTCAACGAAATTATGTTGATCAGCCAATTTATCATAAAACGGGTTCTAATTTTACATTTTATGGACAGCTAACACCTCCATACTCGCTTTATAACGGTAAAATTTATAATGATTTGCCTACAGAACAAAAATTCCGTTTTATAGAGTATCAGAAGTACAAAATTACAGCCGAGTGGTTTACCCAATTAACCAATAAGAAAGCCGCTGAAGGTAAAGAAGCAAGGAATCTAGTGTTAAGAACCAAAATTGGTTATGGCTTTTTGGCATATTATAACAAAGCAGTTGGTTTTAGTCCGTTTGAAAGATTTTATGTTGGAGGTAGCGGCTTAAGCGGATTTCAAAATTTTGTGGCAAGAGAAATTATTGCATTACGCG
This sequence comes from Bacteroidia bacterium, assembly GCA_050186555.1. Taxonomy (GTDB): domain Bacteria; phylum Bacteroidota; class Bacteroidia; order B-17B0; family Aurantibacillaceae; genus Aurantibacillus. The sequence continues at coordinate 4,506 of JBFWYJ010000275.1, read as the reverse complement.
GTTATCCGGATAATTCTTTATCGGCACAAACGGGTGACCCAATCGTTTCGAGATATACTATGGAGTTACGTTATCCAATCACATTAAATCCACAAGCAACTATTTATGTATTGGGTTTTGCCGAAGCAGGTAATTCGTATCAAAGTTTTAAAACATTTAATCCATTTCAGGTTAAGAGAAGTGCAGGTGTTGGGCTTAGAGTGTTTCTTCCAATGTTTGGATTACTGGGAATTGATTATGGCTGGGGCTTTGATAACATCAATCAGGCAGGAGCAGGAAACGGTAAAGGACAGTTCCACTTCACTATTGGTGGTATGTTAGGAGAGCTTTAAAAAATGTTAATTACAAATAAATGTGTAACTTGGCACGTTTTATGTCAAACCTATTAATAGTAGAAAAATGAAAAAAGGATTGCGCATAATGTTAGTATTATTGGTTGGAGCCATTTCTATTGGTTGTGCCCAACCTGCTGCAAAGTTCGGATATGTTGATACTGAATATATCTTAAGTAAAATCCCTGAATACAAAGCTGCCCAAGCAGAATTGGACAAGATGAGTGTACACTGGCAAAAGGAGATTGAGGAAAAATACCAGGAAATAGATAAGTTGTATAAAGCCTACCAGGCAGATGCCGTTTTGCTTACGGATGATATGAAAAAGAAAAGAGAGAACGAAATTGTAAATAAAGAAAAAGAAGCTAAAGAGCTACAGAAGAGTAGATTTGGAGTTGATGGTGAGCTTTTTAAAAAGAGAATTGAATTAGTTAAGCCTATACAAGATAAAGTGTATAATGCAATAAAAGCTGTTGCAGAAAAAAGCGGACTAGGATTTATTTTAGATAAATCCGGCCAAATTTCAATTATGTACGCAAATCCTAAGTATGATAAAAGTGATGATGTATTAATTTATTTAGGATATAACTAATATTATATAAATAGAAAAATAGAAAATGAAAAAGACGAGTAAATGGATAATGGTTTTGACTACAGTATTGGTGTCTCAATCATTTGCACAAAAAGTGGCACACCTTAGTTTGGATTCATTAGTAAGCATGATGCCGGAAACTAAAGTAGCTAAGCAAGTTGCACAGGATTATTTAAAAAGCCTAGAAAATGAAGTAACGATGATGTCTGATGAATTTCAAAAGAAGTATACAGACTATATGGCCGCAGGTGATAAAATGAGTGATTTGGTTCGTAAAACTAAAGAAGAAGAATTAACGCAAATGCAGAGACGTATTGAGGATTTCAGAGGACAGGCGCAACAAGACTATCAAATGAAGTATTCTGAACTAACTGCCCCAATTCTTGATAAGGCTAAAGCAGGAATTTCTGCTGTTGCAAAAGAACAAGGATACAAGTATGTTTTGGATACAAGTATGGGAAATGTTTTATACAGCGAGCCGTCAGATGATATTCTATTGGCAGTGAAGAAAAAACTTGACTCAATGCCGGCAGCGAAAATTCCGGGTGCAAACCCAACTGAGGCGCCAAAGAATAACACACAGGGCAAAACGCCTACACCTAAAAGTAAATAAATCTTAAACACTATATAACCCCGCTCTTGCGGGGTTTTTCATAGAATTTCACTTCAATTTTCTAGTAAATTTCAGTTAGTTTAAGGCAGCACAAGAATCAAATTAACGATTGTTGAATATTAGCCATGAAAAAAATTAGTATTTTAGAATTCAAATTACGTATCATGAGGTATTTATTATTCTTTATTCTTCCGCTATTTGGATTAGCTCAAAAAGGAAATGTATTTTCCAGTACTGCAGATAAAGCCAAAATTGAATTGGCGAAACAGAAAATGTATTCTGGACAATATTTGTCGGCTATTAATTCTTTAAAAGAAATTGCAAAATCTTCTCCAAATGATCCAAATGTTCATCATTATATTGGCGCATCTTATTTTGCACTTAATCGTAATGAAGATGCGAAGGAATATTTGAATAAAGCAATTAGCTTAAATCCTGATAAAGGCGCAAGTCATTTTCTTTTAGGAAGACTTTACCAATCTGAGGAGGAATATGATAAAGCAATCGAAGAATTTAATTTGAGCAACAAAGATGGTAAAAGTGATGATGAAGATTCTCAAGACGCCAGCACATTTTTAAGTCAATGCAACATGGCAAAAAAGTTGACAAACAGTCCTGTTGACGTTAACGTAATGAATGCCGGGAAGTTAATTAACAGCGAGTTTGACGACAAGAACCCTTGTATGACAGCTGACGGAAAAACTTTAGTATTTACAACTCGTAGACCCGATGGAACAAATGCTATTAAAGATGAAACAGGAGATGGCAAATATTTTGAGGATGTTTATATCACTGAGATTGATACAGCTACAAAAGATTTTGGAGAAGCAAAACCTGTTCCCGGTTCAATTAACACCAAAGCACATGATGCCGTAACAAGCATTTCGCCCGATGGAAAACAAATTTTTCTATACAAGAATGACATTAACGATAAAGCCTCTCGTGGTGGAGATATTTTTGTGAGTAAGGTTGGAAACAATAAGTGGCGCACCCCTAATCCATTTGGTAAGCCTGTTGCATCAAGCTATTGGGAGGGCGGTGCCTGCATTTCTCCTGATGGGAAAATGCTGATTTTTACATCAGAAAGAAAAGGTGGTTTTGGAGGCAGTGATATTTGGATGGTGAAAAAAATAAGCAGAAAAGAGTGGGGAAAACCTGAAAATCTTGGTAAGATGGTTAATACAGCTTATGACGAAGGCGGTGTGTTTTTGGCTCCTGATGGAAAAACTTTATTTTTCTGTAGTAACGGACCTAACAGCATGGGTAGCTATGATATTTTCAAAACTGTATATGAAAATAACAAATGGAGTGAGCCTGTTAATCTTGGTTATCCAATAAATTCATCTTCAAAAGAAGGGCAATTAACAATAAGCGCTAATGGTAAGTATGCATACTTCTCAAGTTCTCGTCCTGGTGGAATTGGCGAAAGCGATATTTATAAAGTAGATTTGAAAGATTACGCTATTCTTGAAAAGGACAATAAGGTTAAAAAGAATGATGGATTAAGTATTGTTCGAGGCACAATGCTGGATGGATATGAAGGATTTGGCATCAGTGGTGTAGAAGTTACAATTTTTGACACTGAGGACAATGAAGTGGCTTCCACAAGTACTAACGAAAATGGTGAATATTTCCTCACTTTAAAAGGAGGAAAATCATACAAAATATTGGTAAAGAAAAAAGGGTTTAAAGATATCGCAGAGAATTTTGATTTAAAGCTGGGCGAAGAAGATACTTTTATCCTTGAGAAAGGATATCTATTAAAGAAGTAATTAGAAGAAGGCCCTGATTGTTCCGTTTCCGATGTGTACCAGATTGGATGATGTTCCGGTTTTTCTGCCATTATAACCAATGCTGATTTGAATATTACTGCTTAAGTTCCTTAAGTAATTTAATTCCCAAGTATAATTGTCTCCCTTGCTTAACCCGGATAACATTTCATATGCCGTAGCGGAAGATTCTTCGCCATTAAAAACAATGGAAATATAATCTACTTTCATTGTTAAATTTCCTTTTTCAGATTTTGTATACCTGCATTCTGCACCAAAATTATTTGAGAATGCTTTTGTATTTGAGTTATTGTAGTGGTTTATTTTTTCCGTGTATTTATAATTTAAACTAATTCTGAACGTTGTATTTGGTTGGAAACTTATTTTTTGATCAGTTTCGAATATGTGAAGCAAATAATTTCTATTAGAAAAAAGCAAAGACTGCTGACCTTTAATGCCTTTTTGATGCTCTGCTTGGATTGTAAACCACTTGGAAAAATTAAAGCGCCATTTTAAAACATGGTTTTCAAAGATTCTTGTTTCAATACCATTATTGATTAATTGTTTCGTGCTGTTGTTGAAATAAGAATAATCGCCACCAAATACTGCAGAAGATTGGTTAAAAAATATACTTTGTCTAAAATTATTAGTATTTGCTATTACTAAACTGTCGTTAATATCAAGATTAGGATTAAAGTAATATAATTTGCCATTATCGGCATTCTTGCTGTCTGTTCTGTAATTGGTTTGAAAACTAAATCGGGAAATTGTTTTAGCTAATTTATTTTCTTTTTCTCGTAATAGAACAGAAGGCCTTAAGTAAGCTGTTCCACTAATTTGATTATGTAAAATTTTCACATAATCATTCGTTGGTGCAGATAAACGTATGTACTTAGCTTGATCTGAAAATTGTGAAATTTCAAACTCGTTCAATTGTTTAATATTATCACCATTATAGTCAATCCAAGCGTACTGACCTTGTCCGGGAGCGACTTCCAAATAGTAAAATTCTCTTTTGTTTTCTAATCCGTAGCCTGTTTCGTAAAATACGCCAAGTGCAAGCAAGCCCTTGAACATTCTTGGATTGTATTCAACTCTTTTTATTATGGTATTGTCTGGTTTAAGAATTGAACTTACGGTATTCTTTAAATTCAATTCTCGATAAGTTGATAGTAAAGTAATTGGATGATTTCTGAAATA
>JBFWYJ010000274.1:0-4912 GCA_050186555.1 Bacteroidia bacterium | reverse complement strand
ATAGCATCTTCAATTTCCTTTCCAAAACTGGTTATTGCCAATACTCTTCCACCACTGGTTAAAACCTTGTCACCCTCTAATTTAGTTCCCGCGTGAAAAACAATAGAATCTTTAATCACATCTAAATTCTCAATTACCTTATTCTTCTCATAGTCTTCAGGATATCCCCCGCTAACCATCACAACAGTGGCAGCTGTTTCATTTGAAATACTTAACTCAACATCCTTTAAGTTTTGGTTAGCTACTCCTTTAAACAGCTCTAATAAATCAGACTCAATTCTTGGAATTACAGCCTCCGTTTCCGGGTCACCCATTCTGCAATTGTACTCAATTACATATGGCTCACCATTACAATTCATTAATCCAATAAAAATAAATCCCCTATAATCAATTCCATCCTTTTTTAATCCCTCTATTGTAGGTTTCACAACTTTCTGTTCTACCTTTTCCATAAATTCCTTTCCTGCAAAAGGAACCGGACTTATAGCCCCCATTCCACCGGTATTCAAACCCGTATCTCCTTCACCTATTCTTTTGTAATCTTTAGCTTCAGGTAAAATTTTATATGAAATTCCATCTGTTAATACAAAAACAGATAATTCTATGCCTTTTAAGAATTCTTCAATTACAACTTTTGTTCCTGCATTTCCAAACTTTGCATTTGAAATCATGTTTCTTAATTCATTCTTGGCTTCTTCTAATGAATCGAGAATTAAAACACCCTTTCCTGCAGCTAATCCATCTGCTTTCAGCACGTAAGGAGCCGTTAAAGTCTCTAAAAATGCACCTGCTGTGTCAATGTTTTCTATTGTAAAAGTTTTGTATTTCGCAGTAGGAACACCATGTTTGAACATGAATTCCTTGCTAAAATCTTTGCTTCCTTCAAGTATTGCACCATCCATTTTCGGACCTATAACAGGAATTTCACGTAGCACCTCATCATTTAAAAAATAATCATGTATTCCTTTAACCAAGGGGTCTTCCGGACCAACTACAACCATATCAATATTATTTTTCCAAACGAAATCCTTAATACCTTCAAAATCTGTAACTGCTAAATTTACATTTGTCCCGCAATTAGCAGTACCGGCATTACCCGGAGCGATGTAAAGACTATTTAGCTGATTACTTTTCGCAATTTTCCAAGCAAAAGCATGTTCTCGTCCTCCCGATCCTAAAATCAATACATTCATACACGTAAATTTTTAGTAAAAATACGGTTCTTAAATAATTGAGCTAAATCTTGTTGATTAAAACTTGCGTTTGTGAAATACTTTGTTTCCCCGAACTCTGCGTTTGGCACGAGAGGCATTTTGTTTCGCAATGATACCATCTCTTCTTCTTTTTCCTTTAGTTCGATACCTTGAAAATAAAAAGCGATTTTCTTTATGCTGTTTCTTGGATACTTTCTTATGTTTATAAACCCAGGCAGTATTGGTTTTCCCCTTGCCCCTTCTGCCTCCCCTAGCAAAAGCATCTGCATTACCCGCACTGCTCTTACGTTTAAAAAGAGAACCTGCTCTACGTTGGTTACGAACTTCTTTCTTACGACCCTGAGCACTCAAGTCATTGAACGAACCTGCCAAAAAGGCTAAAAACACTATTAAAAGAAGTTTTTTCAAACAAATAAAGTTACAAATTGGACTCCTAACTTGCAAGTAAGCAAATTATGACTTTATTTTTGGAGTAATGTTTCTGAGATATTAACAATTTATTGGTATTTAACCAATTAGAAGCCATCAAGAACGATTTAGCTCCTTTTTTAAGTATTTGGCTGTGCTGTTTTCTTTGACTTTAACAAAATTCTCGGGAGTTCCTTCATAAAGAATTTCTCCTCCGTCTCGCCCACCTTCCGGACCAAGATCTATAATCCAATCTGCAGCTTTAATAACATCCATGTTGTGTTCAATAACCAGTACAGTATTTCCATTGTCAACCAACCGATGTAACACTTGCATTAACACACGAATATCCTCAAAATGCAATCCGGTTGTTGGTTCATCCAGAATATAAAATGTTTTACCAGTGTCCTTTTTACTTAATTCTGTTGCCAGCTTTACCCGCTGAGCTTCTCCTCCACTCAAAGTTGTTGCTTGCTGACCAACCGTAACATAACCTAAGCCAACATCATTTAAAGTGTGCATAAAGCGTTTGATAGATGGGACGTTTTCAAAAAAATCATTGGCTTGCTCTATGGTCATGTTCAACACATCACTAATAGACTTTCCCTTATATCTAATTTCCAAAGTTTCGCGATTGTATCTCTTACCGTTACAAACTTCACAATGCACATAGACATTAGGCAAAAAATTCATCTCAACCAATTTTAAGCCGGCTCCGGAACAAGTTTCGCACCTTCCGCCCTTTACGTTAAAAGAAAACCTACCAGGTTTGTACCCTCTGATTTTTGATTCGGGCAACTCAGCAAAAATTTTGCGTATTTCATCAAAAACTTTTGTGTAAGTAGCAGGATTACTTCTTGGCGTTCTCCCAATAGGACTTTGATCAATATCAATAACCTTATCAATTTTATCTACTCCTTCAAAGCTTTTATATTCTAACGGTTTTTTAACTGACTTATAAAAATGAGATGATAAAATTGGATATAGTGTTTCATTAATAAGCGTGCTTTTTCCACTACCACTAACGCCTGTGACTACTATTAGTTTACCTAGTGGAAATTTCACAGAAACATTCTTTAAATTGTTTCCACTTGCGCCTTTTAAATTTAAAAATTCGCCATTACCCTTTCTTCTAATAGCGGGGACTTCTATTTTTTTAATGCCATTAATATATTTTGCTGTGATAGTATCTAAACTAAACAGTTCTTTAGGAGAACAGGCTGCTACCAATTTCCCTCCATGTACACCTGCACCGGGTCCTATATCGATAACAAAGTCACTTTCCAAAATCATGTCTTTGTCATGTTCAACAACTATTACAGAATTACCAACATCTCTTAAGTTTTTAAGCGCGGCAATTAACCTGTCGTTATCTCGCTGATGCAGACCAATACTTGGCTCGTCTAAAATATAAAGCACCCCTACCAATTGAGAACCAATTTGAGTTGCCAACCTGATTCTTTGTGCCTCTCCTCCACTTAATGAACGTGAAGAACGATTTAATGTTAGATAACCCAAACCTACTTCTAAAAGAAAACCTAATCGGGCATTAATCTCCTTTACAATTTCATTGGCTATAATTTTCTGTTCTTTACTTAATCCAATATCAATTTTTTTAAACCATTCTGCTAAAAGTATGATATCCATATTTGCAAGCTCCGCAATATTTTTACCGTTCACTTTAAAATATAGAGAAGCTTTCTTTAATCTTGTTCCATCACACTGAGGACATTTAATCTTATTTGTAAAACTTTCAGCCCATCTTAATATGGCTGGAGATTCAGCGTCTTCTGCATGTTTGCTTATGAATGTCACTATACCTTCGAAGGAAACATTATACGATTGCGCATCCGTTTTCACTTGAATTAGTTCATCGCTTCCGTACAACAGTGCCGAAACTGCTTCTTCACTTAATTCCTCAAATGGTGTATCGATATCAAAATCATGTAATTTGCCTAAAGCCTCAATCTGCTGAAAAATCCAATTATTTTTATGCGCACCAATAGGTGATAAAGCGCCTTTTCTAATTGAAAGTTTAGGGTTTGGGACAATTTTTTTTAGATCAATTTCAGAAACCTCTCCGAGTCCATTACAATGAGGACAAGCTCCATAAGGTGAATTAAAAGAAAAAGTATTCGGTGCAGGTTCATCGTAAGAAATACCTGTAGTTGGACACATTAAAAAACGACTAAAGAATCTTGCTTTAGAATCATTCTTTTTCTTCGTCTTATTAGTCTCTTTGCTAAATTCCGTAACCAAAACTGTTCCTTTTCCCTGCTTCATTGCATTGGTTAATGAGGCTAAAATTCGGGACTTACTTGACTCCTTTACATCAATTGTATCAATTAACAACTCGATGTCATGGATTTTATATCTATCGAGTTGCATTTTAGGTACGATATCCTTCACCTCTCCGTCTACTCTAACCTTTGTATATCCCTTTTTTCTTAAATCTTCAAATAGCTCTCTATAATGACCTTTTCTACCCTTTATTATCGGCGCCAGGATTAAAATTATCTTTCCGGTGTAATCCTCTAGAATAAGATTAGTTATTTGCTCATCACTATATCGAACCATTTTCTCTCCCGTTTCATAGGAGAATGCTTCTGATGCCCTGGCAAAAAGCAAACGTATAAAATCATAAACCTCTGTAATAGTTCCAACCGTTGAACGCGGATTCTTGTTTACTGTTTTTTGTTCAATTGATATAACAGGACTCAATCCTGAGATTTTGTCAACATCGGGTCTTTCCAAACCGCCCAAAAATTGACGAGCATAGGCGGAGAAACTCTCTATATAGCGACGCTGACCCTCCGCGTAAATAGTGTCGAAAGCAAGGGATGATTTCCCACTACCACTCAAACCGGTAATTGTTATCAGTTTATTTCTTGGTATCGTAACAGAAATATTCTTCAGGTTATTTTCTCTTGCACCTTGAACTTCTAATATTTCCTCATCAACAATATTTCTTGTACTAATCTTGCTCATTAAAGGTTCTAAGATACAAATAAGTAATACCCAAAGCGTTAAAATTATGCACAGTTTATTTTGTTGTTGTCAAGTTTAAAGAATCTTTTGGTTCGATCTCTTCGCTTTTCGTTGCTTGGTCTTCTGACTTCGAATAATATCCCGGGCGGTAAATTAAATCAGCATAATAAGCTGAATAATCTGCCTTGGCATTTTTTGGGAATTTAAATACTAAAGATTGTTTTTCCGATAAACTAACTGTGTTTCCAAGCAACCACGGATTGAATAATTTCAACTGCGCAACACTCAAACCTCATTTTTTT
>JBFWYJ010000273.1:0-4924 GCA_050186555.1 Bacteroidia bacterium | reverse complement strand
AACATTGAACACAACGTTTTGCGTGTTGCCGCAGTTGGCGATTTCGGAGCACTTCACTGTCAACCTGCACCAAATTTTGATAGGAGCACTCTGCTTCAATTTTGCACGACACCGCCAATTGAGGCAACACGCTGTTACCAGCTGGCGTTCTTGTCCACCGTGTCTGTAAACCATTGTCGCTGTTGAGTTTCACCGTCATTGTCTTTGTCGTATTGGTTTGTGCGGTTGGGTATTTTTTATTTTCAGAAGGGGAGGAGATTTTTTTTAATTCAATTTTTTCTGCGTGGGAAAGGTGGAAGCTCTTTTGCAAGCTTTGGTCTGTGCTTGGGCTTGTGCGGCTTGCAAATGTGCTTACACCTGTGCGTTGGCTATTCCTCATCTTCAATTGGTTCAATTATGTTCTCGTTATTAATTCTCTTATTAACCATTATTCTGTCCCAGTCAGGGGGCATTGGTTTAAAAGTTTCGTCCTTGTCCGCTTTAATTCGTTCAAAGTGTTTTAATTGAAACTCTCTCAATAAACCAACGTTCATTTCTTCAACTAATATTGTGTCATTCTTACCACCTTTTAGTTTCATCAAATCCTTTCTGGCTGATTCTGTCGGTTGAGTCAATCTAGAGTCACCAAACTGGCTTGTGTTGACTTGAGCAATATAACAATGCAAATCTCTTGAAAGTGCTTCAACTATGTTTGAGAAATATGGTGTGTCTTTGTTCCATTCAGATGCAACTAATAAGTCGATTTTAGAACGGAAGATGCTTCGGTGATAAGTATCTGCCAATTCAAAACAATAGAATGAAGTAAAGTAAAGGTTTCTCCAATTAATCAGGTCGTATCTATAAGGAATGGGCTTTGGAACTTTAAAACCAAAACCTCTAATAATCAATTCCTCTATATGAGCATAATGATTTTTAAGGCGGTAAAGAACAACAGCATCTTTAATTCCATTTATTGTCACAGGAATAATTGAGACAATAAAATTGTAAGCAATATCTTTTACATTCCAGTGCTCAAGCCCTGCAATAATAGCCATTTGATTCTTATCGCTATATTTTGCAAGACTTGGGACAAACTCATAAGGAACAGAGAATTCAGGCAATACAAATAAATCCGCACCTTCAATTCTTGATTCTTTTAAGAGTTTTGAAAATACTTTGTAACGTTGATTGCTAAGATTCGGCTTACCTTTTACACTTGCTTCAATATTTTTGATTAATACTTGAGTATTTGCAATTGAAATTTTGGGGTTCTCATTAAACTTAAAATCCTTGTTTATTTGTAATTCATTTAATTCAACCCTGCGTTCTCCGTTAGTGCCTTGAATTGATTTATAAGTCCGTTTATAAAAATCATCTTTTGTCGGATGTTCTGTTGAAAAGTGAACTCGGTTTATTCTTTCATACAGAGAATAGGCTTTATCCAATATTAAATTTTCATCTTCTTCTGAATCCGTAAATAATGTTGTGTTTTGATAACGTTCATCGCAATTGACAACTAAAGAATCGCTATTAATAAGCATTTCCTTGTTTACAACAGCAATACAACACTCCCAAAATTTAACCATTCGAGGGGATAGTGAAAGGCTTGCTTCGGAAAACTCTAATCTTTCACGTTTTGCTTTGGGAACTTCGGGCAAAGAACTGCTCGAAAGATTTAATTGTTTAGCTCTTGCCTCTTTTGTAAAATTCAATAATGGATGCGAAACGTAATGATGCCTTATTAAATTGCTTCTTCGAAAACGGGTTATCCCAAGCCTATCTACTCCCTGAAGGGTTATATTATTCAAAAACTCAATTTCCCAATCGTGTGTATTCTTGAATATTTCAAGGTCTTTGTATGCTTTTGACCCTTTCTTGATAAAACTAGGGTTCAAAGCAAGTGGCATCTCAAAAGATATATCGAAATACTTAAAAAGAGATGTTGCTACATTGCTTTGAGAAATTTCAGAGCCTTGAATTTTGCGTTCTCCATTTTCATTCAGCTTTTTTATTTCACTATAAGTATGCTTAAAAAAGGAAACAAAGCCATCTGGATTATCATTAGCTAAGAAAAAAGTAAATACTTTCTCCCAAAGACGAAAGTGTTCAAGATTATTTAAACCTTTGAATAGTTTCAATAGCTTTTCAGCTTCAACTTTATCAACCTTTTTAGAACGTCTTAATGCAGCGAATATCCTATTAGCTAGAAATACGCTTAGCCCATACCGATTTTCTTTATAATCTTTTAGTGTCCTGATTTTTCCTTCTGAGCCATCAAATATTAAATGATATGCTTGTTCGTCAAATGATTCTTCACCCTCTGAATCCTCCGGAAAATCCCTAAATTCACTTGCTCGTTCTTCAAGTTCTTGTTTTAGTTTGTCAATTACAGCGGTTGATTCTTTGCTGTCAAAATAGTAAAGCAGTGTTTTTTTTGGCTGAAAATATGCCCCTTCAATACAAGTTATCTTAAAAATTCTTGTTTCATCTTTCCTGTCTTTATCAGATTGAGGGACTGACTTCAAAAAATCAGGGTAATCAACCAATCGGATTAATGGATAAAAGGTTTCAAGTATGAATTTCTCTGTCTTTGAAAATTCTTTTTCTGAAAAACTAACAGACTCTTTCTCTTTTGTAACCTCTTTTAAATATTTCTCGAAAGAAAACTTAATGCTTTTACACTCTTCGGTAGTATGAAAAGTAAAATCAGGATTTTCAATTACTACCAATATGTCATCTACATAGCGACAATAGTAAACCTGCGGAATTAGTTTTTTGATTCTTTTATCAAACTCACGCAAATAGAAATTACCAAGGACATAAGATGATGCAATTCCGATAGGAAGAATGCATTTATCACCTATCTGATTTTCTAATTCTGCATTAGGATACTTAGTTGCTTTAAGTTTTTCTGTATAACGCTTGTGTAATTCTTTAAAAATATCGTGAATATTCGAATCGTTTTTGTATCCCTCCTTGCCCCATATTTCTTTTTCGATTACATCAAAATCAATACGCGCAGAATAGAAGTAATCCTTTAGGTCGAGATTAATAAAAGCTACTTTACTTCCTGAATGTAATTTTCTTTGTGCCTCATCAACTGCATTATCACGCCATTTTTGGTATTGAGTAAAATATGGTTTAAAAAGCCCGCTTCCTTTAATTACAGCATTGTTAGATTTGTTAAGCAACAATCTGTTTCCCATACAACTTGAATCCAATTTAGCGTCAAGTTTGTAGCCATACTTCATTATCCATAAAATAGTAACCAAATGCAGTTCTACTGGAATGTCCGCAAATACGGTTACTCTTTCAATTGTGTATGTGTTACTTATTCTTTTGTTGGTTATGAAGTTTTCTTCCTCTATTGGCTTTTCAAACTTTTTAGGCAAATAGAGTAAGTCTATTTTATCCAAAAACTGATTGAATTGACCTTTTGAATGTTGGGTATTTATCCATTCTACAATGCTTTCAAACTTATCTTCCAGTTCAACGCTGAAATTGAAGATACCCTTTGCATATGGAGTATTGCCAAATAAGAAGTCATCACTTAATAAGCCTGTTTCAAATTCGGCCAATTTTCTCCGCTGATACAATTCGGTCGTATCGTGGTAGACATGGGCTTTGTATTTGATGTAAGCCTCTTTAAGTTCGTCTTTAGTTATTTTATATCTTCTTGTTGGCATGATTTTGATTTTTTACCCCCAAACATTTACTGTCTTAGCATCAAAATATCTGATAGGCAGTTTCTTAAATTTGGATTCAATTGATTTCAAATGTTTTAAGTCAGCATCTGAATAAACGCCAATGTAAATACTGTTCAACATATGCCATTTATCGTCTTTCCCTTTCTTCTTTTTTGCAGCCTTATTTATTGCAGCTATGATATGTTCATCATATTGTCCGAATCCGAATCCGAAACAAATTAATGAACCATCAATATTTGAAAGTGTATCATAGCAGTAGGACAAATATCTGTTATGGCGAATGTGGCTGAGTTTTTCTTCTCCGTTTCCTGCTGTAACGAATATTGGATATTCTTTTTTTGCCATTCTAGCCTTGACATTTTCCAGCAAAACATGTTCGTTCGTGTATTCTTCTTTAATTACATCAATTCCAGTATCGAATAAATGTAATGCTCCATGAACATAATAAATTGACTGTGTGTCGCTATTTTTGCCCCATCGCAATTCAGACCATTCTCTATCTTCGGGTTCAATCCATTCATCTGTTTCGTCTGTTTCTCGCCCAAATCCATCTCCGATTCTATCTAATTGGTTTCTCATTAGAACCCAATAGAGCAACAAGTCATAATTCGTTGTAAAGATATTCCCGTCTTGGGCTAAATATTCATTTAAAAATGCTGCACAAGTTTTGCTTTTCTCATCAGGCACTGCAAAAACATGCTCAGGGTGTAATTCTTTAATTGCCTCAATTAAGCTTTCTTTTAGTGTATCAGTTGCTTTTCTGATTTTTGTGACAACTTCTTTTTCTGCTCCAAAAACTTCCGCTATTTGAGCAACATTATCTAATTGTTCCATTAACAATTCGAAGTTGCTTGTTTTGATTATTTGAAATAGTTTTTGAAGTATATCATTTTCTAAGTTCTCTAGAAACTTACTCAGTGCATTATAAGAGAAGATTCCTGAATCATAAGACATACTAAAGCCATTTCCTAACAAAAGATGCTTTCTTCGCTTCTTCCTGTTCAACGATTCAATCACTTCTTGATATGTCATTAATTCACTTGCCATTTTTATAATTTACGCTGCCTTACTTCTGCACAATCTGAACACTGCTTGAACGATATACTCTATGATTCCGCCTGGACTTACATAAGGACCTTCAATTAGTCTTTCGTCCCAATTGTGGTCAAGGTAGTAATTGACTATTCGCTGTTTTAGTGTGTTTCGGTATGCTTCTAAAAACAGTCTGTTGTCTATGT
>JBFWYJ010000272.1:0-4937 GCA_050186555.1 Bacteroidia bacterium | reverse complement strand
CATAAAGGACATCATAAGCACAAAAACAGAACACACTAACATATGGCACTTTTTGAAGTTCACGGTGGTCATAAATTAAAAGGTGACATTATTCCACAAGGCGCTAAAAACGAAGCCCTTCAAATTTTATGCGCTGTTCTGCTAACAAAGGAAAAAGTTGTTATAGGAAATATTCCTGACATCGTAGACATTAACAAACTAATTGAGTTGCTTCAAGGTCTGGGAGTTAAGGTTGAAAAAACCGGGCATGAAGAATTTACTTTCCAGGCAGATGATATAAATATCGATTATTTGATTTCTCCTGAATTTAAAAAGAAAGGCGGAAGTTTGAGAGGTTCCATGATGATTGTTGGACCTATGTTGACCCGTTTTGGCAAAGCATATATGGCTAAGCCAGGTGGAGATAAAATTGGACGAAGACGCGTTGACACTCATTTTATGGGTTTCGAAATGTTGGGTGCAAAATTTAAGTATGATGAAGAGAAAGAATTTTTCGAAGTTGAAGGTAAAAATTTGAAAGGTACTTACATGTTACTCGATGAAGCGTCAGTAACAGGTACTGCAAATATTGTGATGGCAGCCTCTATGGCAGAAGGTACAACAACAATTTACAATGCAGCTTGTGAACCTTACTTACAACAGCTTTGTAAAATGCTAAATAGAATGGGCGCTAAGATTTCCGGTGTCGGATCTAACTTGCTAACCATTGAAGGAGTTAAAGAACTAAAAGGAACTACTCATCGTCTTTTACCGGATATGATAGAGATTGGGTCATTTATTGGAATGGCAGCAATTACTCAATCTGAAATTACCATTAAAAATGTTTCTTACGATAACTTAGGTATCATTCCAACTATTTTCGGAAGATTGGGAATAGAAATGGAAAGACGTGGTGATGATATTTTTATTCCTGAGCAAGAACATTATGAAATTGACACATTCATTGACGGTTCTATATTAACCATAAGTGATGCTATTTGGCCGGGGTTTACTCCCGACTTAATAAGTATCGCTTTGGTAACAGCCATTCAAGCAAGAGGCAATGTATTGATTCATCAGAAAATGTTTGAAAGCAGATTGTTTTTCGTTGATAAACTAATTGATATGGGGGCAAAAATTATTTTATGTGACCCTCATCGTGCTAATGTCATGGGGCTTGACCGTAAGGTGCAATTGAAAGGAATTCATATGGCAAGTCCGGATATCAGAGCAGGCGTTGCTTTGTTAATCGCAGCTATGAGTGCAAAAGGAAAAAGTATCATTTATAACATTAATCAAATAGACAGAGGCTATCAACATATTGACACAAGATTGAATGCAATTGGCGCAAACATAATTCGAAGAGAGAGTTAATGGAAGCATATAAAAATATTTTTTTAACGGTATCTGTTTCTTTAATGTTGCTTTCCTGCCAATCCAACAAAACAGAAGGCAAAGAAATAAATGAAAATTCTTCCAATACTACTGTAGGACTTAATTTAGGGAATTTAGCACCTGAATTAGTTGGTTTAAGTAGTGAAGGAAAAGAATTCAAATTATCCACATTGAAAGGAAAATATGTTCTGATAGATTTTTGGGCTAGCTGGTGTGTTCCTTGTCGTTATGAGAATCCGCACGTGGTAGAAGCGTACAATAAATTTAAAGATGTGAGATTTAAAAATGGTAATGGGTTTACTGTATTCAGCGTTTCCTTGGATGAAAAAAAACCAAGTTGGGAGGCAGCTATTCTAAAAGACAAATTGACCTGGTCTTACCATATCAGTGATTTAAAGGGCTGGAATAGTCATTTCGCCAAAGTCTATAATATTTCATCCATTCCCTACAATTATCTGATAAACGGGAAAGGTGAAATTGTTGCGTTTAATTTAAGAGGAGAAGCATTAAAGTCAACATTAAAAAAATTTGAAACAGAATGAAAAGAGTTGTAGTATTATTTCTATTTGTTAATCTTTTTGTATTTGGGCAGAACAAGCCTTTGGCAGTTGGCGATACTGTACCTTCGTTTTTGATGACAATCAGAAATCATGGCACACAAGGATACAGCATGCCTTATTTGAACCGCGTTGTTTTAGTTCACTTCTACAGCACTTCTGTTCCTAAGTCAATGTTCTTTAATAGGCCTTATAACAGGCTTTCAGAAAGATACAGAAACGCTATTTATAAAACATGCGATGGATTCGAGGTAATAATGGTAGCTGTTCAAAGTGATAAAAAGGCATGGATGAATACTATTTATTATGATACTTTAGATTGCGTAGACAACGGCATCGCTTTAAGGGGATACAATGACGAAATTTGTAAGAAACTAGGGATTAATGAAATTCCAACCGATTTATTAATTGATGAATATGGTGTAGTAAACGCTATCAATCCAAGAATAACCTATATCGAAGATTTCCTGGATAGTAAAAAAAGTTATTTGCCAATTAAAAAAGACGTAATTGGTACGCTTGCATATTCCTCCAATAAAAGTGATGTTTTCTCTCATTCCAAATTGTATCTATTTAATGCATATGGAGATTCAATTGCTCAAACCATAACTGACGAAAAGGGTAAATTTTCATTTAGCGATATTAAATTAAATCAAGACTTTATTTTGAAGGTTGATAACGGTGCTAACATTATGTTAGCGGATCCGGTTGCATTGTATAATGATGAAAATCAAAAAGTAATAGAGGCTCAAACTTCCGAAAATGGTTTTGTATTTTACATTCCCTCAAATCAAAGCTTTAAGCTAACAACCTTAAGCGATGAACATTTAATGGAAGGCAAAGTAAAAAAGGTAGATGTTACTAAGCACTTAACATTTACAAAAGATGGCAAACAACTAACCGCTGAAGATGAAAAGTCAATAAATAGTATTCTTGAATTGTTATTTAAAAACGATGGCTTAGCCATTGAAATTATTGGCCATGCCGCAACAAATATTTCGGCAGAAGAGGCTAACGCGATAAGTGAAGCTTATGCTAATAGCGTTAAAAATTATATGCTAAGTAAAGGCGTAAGAATTGATAGAATTAAAATTGATTATAAAGGAAATTCCGAACCATATAATGATTGCCATTCCGGGAATGCCTGCACAGACCAAGAACATCTGTTTAATAAACGAATGGAGTTTAAAATCTACTAACCTGCCATTTTATCCCTTTTATTTTATTGGCAAAGAATTTGCAACCATTTTAATGCAAATTGATAAACTATGGAGAATACTGATAAATTAGGTGATAATCAAGAAGTTAACAATGAGGAGGTTTCAGAAAATACTGACACAAATCAAGATGAAACTGCCGAAAATGCAGAAACCAGGGCTGAAAACGGCTCTAATGACAGTGACCCCGAATCAAAATACAATGAGTTAAATGATAAATATTTAAGGCTTTATTCTGAATTTGACAATTACAGAAAACGAACGCAGAAGGAACGGGTAGATTTAATAAAATCTGCAGGAGAAGATGTTCTGAAATCCATCATACCTGTTATTGATGATTTTGAAAGAGCCATAAAAGCCAATGAGAATGTTACTGATGTAGATGCTGTTAAAGAAGGTCTGAAAATGATTTACCACAAGTTGGAGAACATCACAAAAATTAAAGGTCTTGAAGCTTTTAATAGTATGAATGAACCTTTTAATGATGAATTAATGGAGGCCATAACGCATATCCCTGCTCCTAATGAAGAAATGAAAGGTAAAGTGGTTGATGAGGTTGAAAAAGGATATAAACTGGGAGATAAAGTTGTTCGATTTGCTAAAGTAGTTGTAGGAAGTTAATTATTATGTCGAAAAGAGACTATTACGAAATATTAGGTGTAAGCAAGGGAGCAAGTGAGGATGAGATAAAGAAAGCTTATCGCAAACTTGCCATCAAGTATCACCCCGATAAAAACCCTGACGATAAAGCAGCGGAAGAAAAATTTAAAGAAGCTGCAGAAGCATATGAGGTATTGAGCAATCCTGAGAAAAAACAACGCTACGACCAATTCGGCCATGCAGGTGTTGGAGGCGGTGCTTCCGGCGGTGGTGGTTTTGGCGGAATGAACATGGATGATATATTCAGCCAGTTTGGCGACATATTCGGGGGCTCATTTGGCTTTGGAGGCGGAGGTAGTTCCAGGAGAGGGCGCAGAGTGAACAGAGGAAGTAATTTACGCGTCAAAGTAAAATTGAAACTTGTTGATATTGCTAATGGCGTTGAGAAAAAAATTAAAGTCAATAAACTCGTTTCATGTAATACTTGCAGTGGTTCCGGAGCAAAAGGGAATAATTATGATACCTGCAAAATGTGTAATGGCACTGGTGTAATTACGAGAGTTACGCAAACCATGTTGGGTGCAATGCAAACACAAACCACGTGTAGCAGTTGTGATGGAGAAGGAAAAATTATTAAAGATAAATGTAATACCTGTCACGGTGAAGGCACAGTAAGAGCAGAAGAAACTATTTCAATTAAGATACCGGCCGGAGTGGCAGAAGGCATGCAATTGAATGTTAGTGGTAAAGGAAATGCAGCGAAAAGAGGAGGAATAAACGGTGATTTAATTGTTTTAATTGAAGAGGAAGAAAACACTGAGCTACAACGTGAAGGACAACATCTGGTGTATCATCTTCACATCAGTATGCCTGATGCTATCTTGGGCACTAATGTAGAAGTACCTCTGGTAGAAGGAAAAGCTAAAATCAAAATTGATCCCGGAACTCAAAGTGGAAAAGTATTAAGATTGAAGGGGAAGGGCTTACCTGATGTTAACTCATATTATAAAGGAGACTTAATGGTAGAGATTAGTGTATTTACACCAACAAACTTAAGTTCTGATGAGAAGAAATTGATTGAGAAACTAAAAGTCTCTCCAAACTTTTCTCCAAAACCAACTAAAAACCATAAGAGCTTTTTTGAAAGTATGAAAAATTACTTTGAATAAAATATCAATTCTTAGTGTTC
>JBFWYJ010000271.1:0-4940 GCA_050186555.1 Bacteroidia bacterium | reverse complement strand
TCCTTTTTTTTTCAATTCAGTTATAATCTTAAATTTACTTAACAATTCAAATCAATATGAGAAAAATGTATGTTTTACAGATGGCACTATTTACATGTTTATCATTTAATGCACAAACTGTAACCCCAATAGTCTATTCCAACCAAGGTGCATACAACACATCATCGGGCGGGTCAATCTCCTGGACTATTGGAGAACCAATTAGTGAAACCTATACTACGAGCACAAACATGGCAACAATGGGATTTCATCAGCCCGAGATGCATGTTTCAACCTACATTAAGTCTTATGGCGAACAGGTAGAAATAGCTGTGTATCCAAACCCAATTCAAGATAAATTGATAATAAACTTTTCAAATACTAAAGCTGGAATTTATTTTATTGAACTTTATGATGATCTTGGGAAGATACTTCAGAAAAACGAAGTTGAAATTAAAACAGATAGTAATAAGTATAGCTTGAATTTATCATCTTATTCCGCAGGAAACTACTATCTCAATATTTCAGGAACAGAAAATACGAAAACAGTTAAGGTTATAAAAATTCCTTAGTGCAAACATTAAAACAAAATAAAAAATCAATATGAAGAAGAATCTATTTTTCACTACACTACTTCTTTTAGCTTTTAGCTTAGGAATAATGGCACAAATTCCACAATCGATTAAATATCAAGGTGTGGCAAGAGATGCAAGCGGCAACCCGTTAAATAATCAGGTAATTTCAGTTAGATTGTCAATCAGAGATAATTCTACGGCAGGACCTATTGTTTATCAGGAAAATCATAATTTAACCACAAGTCCGTTCGGGCTTTATAATATCAATATTGGAACAGGATCTGTTTTACAAGGAACATTTAGTGCTATTAATTGGGGAACTAATTCAAAGTTTATAGAGCAAGAAGTTGATTTTGGAGCAGGTTTTGTCAATATGGGGGCTTCACAATTCCTTAGTGTTCCTTACGCATTGTACGCTGCAAATGGTCCTGTCGGCCCTGCCGGACCTCAAGGTCCTGCCGGAGCAACTGGTGCTACTGGTCCTGCCGGACCAACAGGAGCTACAGGCGCAACCGGCCCTGCCGGACCAACCGGACCTCAAGGTCCTGCCGGAGCAACTGGTGCAACGGGACCTGCCGGACCAACTGGACCTGCTGGCCCAACGGGTCCTACTGGACCTGCTGGTACGTCTTGGACATTAACCACTCCTTCATTTAATAGTGCAGGTAACGTAGTTGTAAATGGTACTGCCGGATCAGGTGGTCCTGTAACCAGTACACAAGCAGCATGGCTTGCCGGAGGGAACAATATCTCTGCTGCTTCATCATTTGGATCAACCTCAAACAATCATGTTAACTTAATTACAAACAATTTAACAAGAGGTCGATTAGAAAATACAGGACGATTGATCTATGGTTCTTCGACTTCACCAACTTACAGCAATGGTTTAGCTGTCTTTTCTTCAAACAACGCAACATATCCTCATTCTTTATTAAGTAACGTTTCCGCATCTGGTTGCGCATTGTTAGGTGTTACAACATCAGGCGGTTCAAATTTTGGGTCTATTACTGGTCAATATTTTGGTTCGGGCACTGGAGTTGGATCTATAGGCGCTTATCAGGGAACAAATACAGGAACTTTAACCAGCGGCGCTCAAGGACAGTGGGACGGCTCTGCCACAAGTGGAGGAATTGGTGTCTCTGGATTAAATGTATCATCAACTGGTAACACAAGAATTGGAGTTCTAGGGAACTACGATGGAACCACTACTTTTGGTATTGGAGTTGTTGGTGTAGGATTCAATGGGATTATACCTTCCGGTAATAATGATTATGGTGTTGTCGGATGGGTTGGAAATAACTCAAATTACAGTGGTTACTTCAACGGAAATCACGTAATAGCAAATGGTACAAAGTCTGGTTCTGTTCCAACAACAAAAGGTAATCAGTTATTGTATTGTGCAGAATCACCTGAAGTTTGGTTTGAAGATCTTGGAGGAGGAAAACTCCAGAACGGAACAGTTACAATTAATCTTGACCCACTTTTTCTGGAAACTGTGGTAATCGATGACAAGCATCCAATGCGTGTTTTTGTTCAAATGGAAGGTGAATCTGAAGAAGTTTATGTAACAAAAACTCATACATCCTTTACTGTAAAGGAAAGAAACGGCGGCAATTCAAATGCTGAATTCTCGTATCGTGTTATGGCAAAACGAATTCATTTCCAAGATCATCGTTTTGGTAATGATCCTGTTTGGGGCCCAGGCGATACAAGAGCTTATTCTTGGTATGCTAAACCAACGCCAATTGACTACAATGAAGCCGTACAATTCTGGCAAGAAAATAAAAAGAATTACAAACAAGGTCCAATGCCTGAAGGATTTAAGGTGTTAAACACTCAGGAAATGCGTGCTGAACTTGAAAGTAAAAAAAGCGGCGGAACAGCAACAAATTAATTAATTTATATTCCAAAAATTGAAAAAGTCCCGGTGTTAATCGGGACTTTTTGTTTTATCATTTTTTTATTCCGTAATGTTTAACGAGCAATGCAGTCAAAGGTTTCGCGAATCTTTTGATTTATAATAACAATTAACTGTTTTTAATTTATTTGATAGAAAACACAACTTTTTCTAAAACCTAAACGTAAAAGAAACTGAGAAAGCTTTCAAATTAGAAAGAAATAAACAAATCCTAAAAACTAAAATAATATTAAATGAAAACAATAACCTATTTAAAACACATTAGTCATGAAAACATTAAACATTACCTTAATCATTTTGGCCATGGCCATCCGGGGGATGGTATACGGCCAAACACAAGAGAACCAGGCGACTAAAACCAAAGCACATAAAAGTAGTACTAAGTTTTATCCGGTATTAGGAAAAGAATTTGGTATCTCTTACTCAGAATCAAAAGCGAACAAGCCTGCAAAAGCTTTTGAGTCTCCTTACAACAAGAGCTTAAACATAAAAGGTACTTTAAAAGATGCCACAGAATTAACCGCACAAGCATCAGAAATGCAGGAATTAGAATCAGCCTTAAGGAACAAACTTGGTAAGGCATCGGATCTAGAGAAAAAGGACATCCTTAAACAAATAGAAGAATTATCTCAACAGACGGAGTACGTTCAAATTCAATCTTCAGAAATTAAAGGAAAAGTAAACAAAGATCTTTATGAATTCAATAAAGATATTTTTTTAAGCTTGGCAAATGACCCAAACGTGAATGATAATTTTGTTGAATATGCCGGACAATTATACTCAGAAGCAGATAAAACTTTTAAAATGGCAATAGAAATGAGACAAGAAGCTTATGCGATGCCAAACAGCGCAAGTAAACTAGGTAGTTTAATCAATGCCGAAGAGAAAGAGCATATTGCCATCTCCAAACAAAAAGAAGCCATCAACATTCTTTATAAAGTAAGTACGCCGGTTATGGCGAATAATTAAACCTGACAATACAACAAAGCCTCCTTTTGGGAGGCTTTGTTGTACAATTTATTACCTATTAATTGGCGTATTCAGAGAAGAACTTAATTCGCATTAAACGAATTTCTTCTTCTGAATAATCATCTGAACCTAATTCTTTCAAAGCTTCATCAATATCATCTGTTTCGCTTTCTTTGAAATATTCCATTACTTCATCTTGTTTGTCTTCATCAATTACATCGTCGATGTAATAATTCAAATTTACTTTGGTTCCTGACGTAACGATGGTTTCAATTTCATGGATTAATTCATCCATTTTAATGTTCTTACTTTTAGCCATATCTTCAAGACTCACCTTTCTGTCAATACTTTGAATGATATGTACTTTTAACCCTGATTTATTTACTACCGACTTAATGACCATATCTGTTGGACGTTCAATTTCGTTCTCGTCAACATACTTCTTAATCATGTCGATAAATGGTTTTCCATATTTTGTTGCTTTTCCTGTACCTACCCCACTTATTTTTGTCATCTCCTCGATAGTTATCGGATATTGAATGCTCATTTCCTCTAGAGATGTTTCTTGAAAAATCACATATGGAGGTAAGTTTTTTGCCTTTGCCGTTTTCTTTACCAAATCCTTTAACATCCCATAAAGAACCTGATCAGCAGCGTTACCGCCTTTACCCAACATTACAACATCTTCTGTATCAGAATCAGTATTGCTAAAGTCATGATCTAAAGTAAATTTGATGCTGGAAGGTTTTTTAATAAAAGCTTCTCCTTTCTCGCTTAATTTAAGCAAACCATAACTTTCAATATCTTTAATCAAATAACCGTTAACCAATGCTTGACGTACAATAGACTGCCAGAATTTATCATCTTTACTATCTTCTTCCGCTCCTTTACCCCAAATCTTTAACTCATTGTGCTTGTATGATTTAGCTGTTGCAGTTAAAGTACCGGTTAAAACATTGATAACATCCTTAACTTTATGCTTTTCCTTAACTTCTTTCACGCACTTAAGAACAAGAAGAAGGTCATCTTTAGCTTCAAACTTCTTTTTAGGATTCTTGCAATTATCACACATGTCACCACACTTCTTCTCGTCAAACTCCTCACCAAAATAATGAAGTATGAATTTTCTTCTACAAGCACTGGTTTCTGCAAAGGAAGCTGTTTCGGCAAGCATTTGCTTCCCAATTTCCTGTTCTGAAACCGGTTTATCCTTCATAAACTTCTCTAGTTTGATAATATCATCATAACTATAGAAGGTAACACACTTCCCCTCTCCGCCATCTCTTCCAGCTCTTCCTGTCTCTTGGTAATAACCATCCAATGATTTTGGTATATCGTGATGGATAACAAAACGAACATCAGGTTTATCAATACCCATACCAAAAGCGATTGTTGCAACAATAACATCCAGTTCTTCCATTAAGAACATGTCCTGGGTTCTTGCTCTTTCCTTTGCGTCTAATCCTGCATGATATGCCGCGGCTTTAATACCATTTACA
>JBFWYJ010000270.1:0-4954 GCA_050186555.1 Bacteroidia bacterium | reverse complement strand
AGCGAAAAAAGAGAAAGATTAAAGAAAAGAATCAGAAAGGCTTTAAGCACTTCTGAACGTCAATATAGACTAACTGTATTCAAAAGCAATGCTGAGATTTATGCTCAGATAGTTTCTGATAAAGAAGGTAAGACTTTGATGTCTGCAGGT
The DNA here is from genome assembly GCA_050186555.1 of Bacteroidia bacterium. GTDB lineage: Bacteria > Bacteroidota > Bacteroidia > B-17B0 > Aurantibacillaceae > Aurantibacillus. The sequence continues at coordinate 4,804 of JBFWYJ010000270.1, read as the reverse complement.
TCTAATGATAAAGGAATCAAGGGAACAAAGGCAAATAAGACTGAGAAGGCAAAGTTAGTTGGAAAGTTAATTGCTGAGAAAGCTTCTGCAGCAGGTATTAGTGAAATTGTATTCGATAGAAATGGTTTCCTGTATCACGGTAGAATTAAAGCTTTAGCGGATTCTGCAAGAGAAAATGGTTTAAAATTTTAATTAGTATAGCATGTCAAAAGAAATCGTTAAACGCGTAAAATCAAGTGAAATTGAACTAAAAGACAGATTAGTTGCTGTTAATCGTGTTACTAAAGTAACTAAGGGTGGTCGCCACTTTAGCTTTGCAGCAATCGTAGTTGTTGGAAATGAAAAGGGTGTTATTGGTCATGGTTTAGGCAAAGCAAATGAAGTAACTGATGCTATTACTAAAGGAATTGAAGACGCTAAAAAGAGTTTGGTTAAAGTTGCAATATACAATGGTACTGTGCCTCACACACAAGAAGGTAAGTTTGGTGGTGCAAGAGTATTGCTTAAGCCTGCATCAAATGGTACCGGTGTAATTGCGGGTGGTGCGATGCGTGCCGTACTTGAGAGTGTTGGGATTACTGATGTGTTGGCAAAATCGAAAGGAAGTTCTAACCCTCACAATGTGGTTAAGGCAACTTTAGATGCATTAACAAAAATGAGAGATCCTATTTCTGTATCACAACAAAGAGGATTGTCTTTAGAAAGAATTTTTAACGGATAATATTTAGGATTATGTCAAAAGTAAAACTTACACTGGTAAAGAGTCAAGCAAAGAAAACTGCAGCGGTGAAATTAACTTTAAAAGCTTTAGGTTTCAGAAAGACTCATCAGGTTATAGAAAAAGAAACAAATCCTGCTATTAATGGAATGATTAATAGAGTGAAACATTTATTAAAGGTAGAAACTGTATAAAATTGAATTGAGATGAAATTGAATTCTTTAAAACCTGCAAAAGGTTCTGTTAAAACTAACTACCGTAGAGGTCGTGGTCAAGGTTCTGGTGGTGGTGGAACAGCTACTCGTGGACACAAGGGGGCTAAATCGCGTTCTGGTTATTCTGCGAAAAGAGGTTTCGAAGGTGGTCAGATGCCTTTGCAAAGACGTTTACCAAAGTTTGGGTTTAAAAACATCAACCGTGTAGAATACCGTGGTATCAATTTAGGCGTATTACAACAATTAATTGATAAAACAAAGGCTACTGAGATTACTAATGATATCCTTATAAAGAACGGATTAGCTAGTAAAAATGATTTGATTAAAATTTTAGGTAAGGGTGAATTGAAAGCTAAAGTGGATGTGAAAGTTAATGCCTTTACAGCAACAGCAAAAAAAGCAATAGAATCTAACGGTGGTACCGCCACTGAGATAAAATAATTATGAAGCGTTTTTTAGAGACTTTAAGAAATATTTGGGCAATCGAAGAACTTCGACAAAGAATTCTTACTACTCTAGCATTAGTGTTAGTGTATCGTTTGGGTTCTTATGTTGTTTTGCCGGGTATTGACATCGCTGCATTAGACAACGCCAGAAGTCAAGCCGGAGAATCCGGAGGATTAGTTGGCTTGATTAATATGTTCGCCGGAGGTGCTTTTTTAAGAGCATCTGTTTTTGGTTTGGGTATTATGCCTTACATTACTGCTTCAATCGTGATTCAGTTATTAGGAATGGCTGTTCCTTATTTTCAAAAATTGCAACGTGATGGTGAAAGCGGAAGAAAGAAAATTAATCAAATAACTCGTTTGTTGACTATTGGAGTAACTGCAGTTCAAGCTCCGGGTTATATTGCTTCTATAAAGCAAACCGCTCCAGGCGCATTTACAGATTTATCTACAATTTGGTGGGTGCAAACTATATTAATTTTAGTAACCGGTACAATGTTTGTAATGTGGTTAGGAGAAAGAATTACTGATAAAGGACTTGGTAACGGAATTTCTTTGATTATCATGATTGGGATTATTTCCAGATTGCCATTTGCTTTCTTAACTGAAGTAAAGTCAAGAACATCAGGTAATGGAGGATTAATCATTTTCCTAATTGAAATTGCGTTATTGCTAGCCGTTATTATCGGTTGTATTTTATTAGTGCAAGGCACAAGAAGGATACCTGTGCAGTTCGCTAAGAAAATCGTTGGTAATAAGCAATATGGTGGTGTACGTCAGTACATTCCTTTAAAAGTTAATGCTGCAGGTGTAATGCCAATTATCTTTGCTCAGGCAATTATGTTTATTCCTGCTGCATTTGCAGGCTTTTCTGAAAGTACTGGTGGAATTTTTAATGAACGATATGGTTTTTGGTATAATTTCATTTTTGCTTTATTGATTATCATTTTTACCTATTTCTACACGGCAATTATGGTTAATCCTAAAAATCTGGCAGACGATATGAAGCGTAACGGAGGGTTTATCCCTGGTGTGAAACCGGGTAATAAAACTGCGGAGTTCATAGATAATGTTATGAACCGCATTACTTTGCCTGGTTCAATGTTTTTAGCACTAGTGGCTGTTATGCCTGCTTTCGCTCAAAAACTGGGGGTAAATTCAGCTTTTGCAGATTTTTATGGAGGAACATCTTTGTTGATTTTGGTGGGTGTTGTTTTAGATACATTACAACAAATTGAAACATATTTATTGAATCGTCATTATGATGGCTTGATGAAGTCGGGAAGGATAAAGGGTAGAGGAGCTAATGCAATGATGATGCAACAAGGATAATAAAATTAGTGGCTAAACAGGCAAACATAGAGATTGATGGAACAATTATTGAAGCGTTAAGCAATGCTATGTTTCGTGTTGAGTTAGAAAATGGACATATTGTAACGGCTCATATATCCGGAAAAATGAGAATGCACTATATTAAAATTCTTCCGGGTGATAAAGTAAAATTAGAAATGAGTCCTTATGATTTAACTAAAGGACGTATAACATTTAGATATAAATAAAATGAAAGTTAGAGCATCTATAAAGAAAAGAAGTGCTGACTGCAAAATTGTTCGCAGAAAGGGAAGATTGTATATTATCAACAAGAAGAACCCTAAGTTCAAGCAAAGACAAAATTAAAAACATTAAAACGACGAATATAAGATGGCACGTATAGCTGGAATCGATTTACCAAAGAATAAAAGAGGTGTAATAGGCCTTACTTATGTCTTTGGCATTAGCAAAAGCAGAGCAACAAAAATTCTGAACGAATGTGGAATTAGCTTAGACAAGAAAGTTTCAGAATGGAATGATGATGAGCAAAATGCTATAAGAAATTTCATTACAAATAATTTTAAAGTTGAAGGTCAGTTACGTTCTGAAGTTCAATTAAACATTAAACGTTTGGTTGATATTGGTTCTTTCAGGGGCATTAGACACCGTACAGGCTTACCTGTTCGTGGTCAAAGATCAAAAACAAATGCGCGTACAAGAAAAGGTAAGCGTAAAACAATTGCTAACAAGAAAATGGCAGTTAAGTAATAATTAGAGGAGAATTACAATGGCAAAACAACAAGCAAGTGGTAAAACAAGCGCACGTAAACGTGTGGTAAAAGTTGAAGCGAGTGGTGAAGCTCATATCAATGCAACTTTTAATAATATTATTATTTCATTAACGAACACTGCAGGCCAAGTTATTTCTTGGAGTAGTGCGGGTAAAATGGGATTTCGTGGTTCTAAAAAGAACACGCCTTATGCAGCACAAATGGCAGCATCTGACTGTTCAAAAATTGCTTTTGAAGCAGGATTGAAAAAGGTTAAAGTTTATGTTAAAGGCCCTGGTGCTGGAAGAGAAAGTGCAATCAGAAGTATTGCGGCTTCAGGGATTGAGGTTACTGAGATAGTTGATATTACACCAATTCCGCATAACGGCTGCAGACCACCAAAAAGAAGAAGAGTTTAATAAATAAATTAATAATAGCCTGCCTCGTTAGGTCACGAGGTTTGGAGTCCGGTAGGACTTAAATAATACAAACTAATGATTATTTAAAATGGCAAGATACACAGGTCCAAAATCTAAAATCGCGCGTAAGTTTAAGGAACCAATATTTGGTCCAGATAAAGCGCTTGAAAAGAAAAATTACCCTCCGGGGCAGCACGGTGCGAATAAAAGACGTGCAAAACAAAGCGAATATGCAATCCAGTTAATGGAAAAGCAAAAAGTAAAATACACTTATGGTATTTTAGAAAAACAGTTCGCTAAAATATTTGATAAAGCATCTCGTTCAAAGGGAATTACTGGTGAGGTATTGCTTCAATTAATTGAAAGCAGACTTGATAATGTGGTTTACAGAATGAACATTGCTCCTAGTAGAAGAGCTGCTCGTCAGTTAGTTTCTCATGCTCACATTTTAGTGAATGGTGATGTAGTAAACATTCCTTCTTATATTTTAAAGCCTGGTGATGAGGTTAGCGTAAGAGAGAAATCAAAATCATTAGAAATTATTTCGAATTCTATAGCAGGTTCTTTCAGTAAGTATTCATGGATTGAATTCGACAATGGAAGTTTATCCGGTAAGTTTATCAATAGACCTGAAAGATCATTAATTCCTGAAAATATTAAGGAACAATTGATCGTCGAATTGTACTCTAAATAATAAATAAAGCATTAATTAACTAAATAACTTAATTACAATATGGCAATTCTAAATTTCGTAAAACCTGATAAGGTTATTATGATAAACTCAACCGAAAAGGAAGGTCAATTTGAGTTCCGTCCACTTGAACCAGGTTTTGGTATCACAGTAGGAAACTCTTTACGTCGTATAATGTTATCCTCCCTTGAAGGTTTTGCTGTTACAAGTGTTAGGATTGAGGGTGTAGATCAC
>JBFWYJ010000269.1:0-4964 GCA_050186555.1 Bacteroidia bacterium | reverse complement strand
GCGACTTTTAATGAACTATTATTAAGATCTTCGAACTTAATGATTTCATTCTTTTCAATTCTTAAGCCATTTTGAGAAAAGGTAATTAAAAGGTTAAAAATCATAACTAGCATTAGATAACCTGTTTTCATAAAAATTAATTTAAATGTATTCACAAGTTAAGATTTTTCAGATAAAATTAACCGATTGTATTTGTTAAAACATTATGGTTGACATATTTATACAAGGTGTGAATTTTTTTGAAATACATACACTACACCTATATTTATATAATTTAATAGCAACAATTATACAGTTCTCGATACGATTTGCTTCGCAAATCACTCGAACTGACAATATTATTAATTCAATATCATAACCAAACAAAAAAAGGCTGTCTTACTCGACAGCCTTTTAATATTTCAATTTAAATATTCTTTACATCATTCCACCCATGCCGTGATCATGTCCACCCGGCATTGCTGGTTTTTCTTCCGGAATATCCGCTAAAACGCAATCAGTAGTCAATAACATACCTGCAACAGAAGCTGCATTTTCTAATGCTACTCTGCTTACTTTAGTAGGGTCAATCACGCCTGCTTTTAATAGGTTTTCATATTTTTCTGTTCTTGCATTAAAACCGAAATCATCCTTACCATCTTTTACTTTTTGCACAACAATAGAGCCTTCTATTCCACTGTTAATACAAATCTGACGTAAAGGCTCTTCCAATGCGCGCCTTACAATTTGAATTCCTGTATTTTCATCTTCATTTACACCTTTCAATTTCTCTAAAGAATTAATTGCTCTGATGTAAACAACTCCGCCTCCAGGTACAATTCCTTCTTCTACAGCAGCACGAGTAGCCGCTAAGGCATCATCCACTCTATCTTTCTTTTCCTTCATTTCAACTTCAGTAGCAGCACCAACATAAAGAACTGCAACACCACCTGCTAACTTAGCCAAACGTTCTTGCAATTTTTCGCGGTCATAATCAGAAGTTGTTGCTTCAATCTGAGATTTGATAGCATTTACTCTTGCAGTGATATCTGCTTTCTTACCGGCACCATTTACAATTGTCGTATTATCCTTGTTGATAGTAATTTTTTCAGCTTTACCAAGCATATTCAGTTCTGCATTCTCCAATTTAAATCCTCTTTCTTCACTGATAAAAGTACCACCGGTTAAAATGGCAATATCTTCTAACATCGCTTTTCTTCTATCACCAAATCCGGGAGCTTTGACTGCAGCAATCTTTAAATTAGCACGTAATCTATTAACAACTAAGGTTTGTAACGCTTCTCCGTCTAAATCTTCAGCAATAATCAATAATGGTTTTCCTGTTTGAACTGCTTTTTCCAAGATTGGAAGCAATTCCTTCATTACACTGATTTTTTTCTCGTAAATCAAGATATAAGGACTGTCTAAAACAGTTTCCATTTTATCTACATTTGTGATGAAATATGGAGATATATAACCTCTGTCAAATTCCATCCCTTCAACAACATCAACATGTGTTTCTGTTCCTTTAGCTTCTTCAACAGTAATCACACCTTCTTTCTTAACCTTTGCCATTGCTTCAGCAATCAAACTTCCGATTGCAGGATCGTTGTTTGCAGAAATTGTGGCAACTTGTTCAATCTTTTTATTGTCATTGCCAATAGCGGTACTTTGTTTCCTTAAATTTTCTACAACAGAGGTAACTGCTTTGTCAATTCCTCTTTTTAAATCCATCGGATTTGCACCGGCAGCTACGTTTTTTAAACCTGCTGTAACAATTGCCTGAGCTAATACGGTAGCGGTTGTTGTTCCGTCACCTGCAATGTCAGCTGTTTTAGAAGCTACTTCTTTCAATAATTGCGCGCCCATGTTTTCTACAGGGTCTTGCAATTCTACTTCTTTAGCTACAGTTACACCATCTTTTGTAATAGCCGGTGAACCAAATTTTTTATCAATAATTACATTACGACCCTTTGGCCCTAATGTTACTTTTACTGCATTTGCCAATTTATCCACGCCGCGCTTAAGTGCGTCTCTTGCATCTAAATTAAATGTGATATCCTTTGCCATTTTATTTCTAATTTATATCGTTATACAATTGCTAAAATGTCGCTTTCGCGCATAATTAAATAATCTTTTCCTCCAATTTGTAATTCAGTGCCGGCATACTTTCCGTAAAGTACATTGTCTCCTACCTTCACTGTTATTGGTTCATCAGGTTTACCGTTACCTACCGCAACCACCTTTCCTTTTTGAGGTTTTTCTTTTGCAGTATCAGGAATAATGATTCCACCTGCTGTTTTTGTCTCTGCTTCAGCCGGTTCAACAAGAACTCTGTCTGCCAAGGGTTTTACGTTTAATTTTGCCATAATTGTAAATTTTGATTTATTAAATCCATGCGAAAGTCACCAAAATTATGCCAATTTCAAAGAATAGTTTTCAGGAGTACAATTTGACACCTAATATACTCCCAAATTGTTCAAATGTCAGTTAATAATGACAGTCTGGCATTAACAGATTTTAGTGAAAGAATCCCTCATATTTTGCTATATTTACCCTAAAGCATCAAGATTCATGAGATATTCGTTGTCACTACTATTTATCCTTGCATTTTTCCTGCAAAACGTTTCCCAAAATTCATTGGACATCGATATTCCTAAAGAACTAAAAGCCATATCCTTGCATACTATCAGTGTTAAAATTAGAAAGGGTAATGTTGTAAGTTTTTCGAAATATCAATTAGATGTTCCTAATTCTGTTACGATACATCCCATTGATGTAAAAAACGGGCATTTCACTTTTGAAAAACAACGTGCAAAAGTAGTTTGGGTTGATTGTCCGAGTACAGATGAATTTACAATTTCGCTACACTTACTGATTGGAGAAACAAGTGGCGATGGTTCCTTTGAACATCGTTTTTACTATATTGAAGGGGATAGTAAAAAAGAAATAAGCGACGAAATAACTTATGTTGATTTTATTGCAGCTGATCCTAATTCGAAATTAGGTGATTTAATGAATGTGCTGAATGCAGCGAATAATAAATCTAATACCGAGGTGACTAAAAACACAGGTGCAAATACTACAAACACTTCTACAACTGCTAACACCTCTTCAATAAGTTCTAATACTTCAGAACCAAAAAAAACAAATATTTCCATTCCTCCAAGCTCAACAGTAACACCAACGAATACTACATCAACAAGCACTGCAACGCAGGTAACCAGTAGCAATACAACACCTGTCAGTTTGCCAGAAATGAAAACCTATCGCGTTCAAATAGGGTCGTTTTCTTCTCGCCCAAGTGTTTCCCAATTTAAGGGCTTATCAGAACTTTTTATTAAAGAAGAAGGGAAAATGTATAAAGTTTACGTTGGGAACTTTACCAGTAAAGATGATGCGGTCAAGCGAATGAGTGAAATTAAAACACAAGGTTATTCCGGATTTGTTGTAACATTTATTAATGGCGAAAAAGCAAAGTAAATCTTATCCCGCTTTCAAGAAGTTTCTAATTTTTCTTGTTTCAACTTTTGTAATGCAAACTAAGGGTCAGAATGAGTTTGACCAATATGGACCTATGGGATGTGCTGTATTTACTGACTTGAAAGAAGCTCTAAAAAGTAGCGGCAAGGTTTACAAACTTGATCTAAATTATGTGAAATTAGAACCAAAGTATTACAATAAGATAGGTAAACTAACAGATTTAATGGCGCTACGTTTAAGAGGTAATGAAATCAACACTTATCCGGAGGGCTTTAATAAATTAATTTACCTGGCATACTTTGCCTCTTATAACAATGACTTAACTAAGTTTCCGGATAAAATCGGACAATACTTTAATTTGGAATACCTTGAATTTCAACATTCAAAAATTGACAGCATACCTGCTGACATTGCTTATCTAAAACGTTTACGCTCTTTCAAATTTGGTAATACCGATGACAGTTTATACATCCCTAAAAGTTTTCGTTATTTAAAGGGAATTAAAGATTTAAGTTTTGAAAATGTTATTTTGGATAGCCTACCAACTGAACTTTTCAGAAATGAAGGCATTAAATTTTTATACCTTTCAAACACTAATACGCATTATCTTACAAAACATTTCGAAAGGATGCCAAATCTTGAAGTTTTGGTAATTGAGAACAATCCTATTTCTAAAATTCCTTTTGAAATTTACAAGGCAGAAAAACTACGTTTGATTTCTTTAAGAAATAATAAAATAACATCCATACCTGAAACAATAACAGAACTTACTGAATTGTCTCTATTGGATTTGAGAGGAAATCCAATACCGGAACAAGAAATAGAAAAATTGAAAGCCTTATTACCGGGATGTAATATTAAATTTTAATCAGCATTCCTAATTTTAAGATGCTATTAGGACTCAGATTATTTTTCTTACAAAGTTTACTTACCGTAGTATGATATCTGCGTGCGATATGTCCTAACGTATCACCTTGTTTTATTCTGTATAATTTTAAATTGTGCTTTTTTGCATATGCAATTTCTTTCTTCGTTAATCCCCCACCATACTTACTGTACTTTCTTAAAGCACGTAAATTGTATTTGGTAGATACATCCTTTTTAGATAAAACGAAGCAGTTAGATTTCAAACAACCTGATTCAAAATCAACCATATCCTTAGCATCAATTGCCTGACCTAAATAACGTATTTCCCAATGCAAATGGTCGCCTGTAGATCTTCCTGTATTCCCTCCCAGTCCAATTATCTCGCCGGCTTTAACAAGTTGGCCAACTTCAACATCAATCTCGGATAAATGACCATAAACAGTTTCTAATCCATTGTTATGTCTAATAATGATACAATTGCCATATCCACCAACTTTCTTTGCAATTCTAACCATGCCATCAAAAGCTGCTAAAACAGAATCTCCCGTCACTAAATCAATATCCGTTCCGTAATGTGGTCTTCTTCTTCTCCAACCAAACTCACTGGTAACATTCCCTTTAAACGGCATTGAAAA
>JBFWYJ010000268.1:0-4965 GCA_050186555.1 Bacteroidia bacterium | reverse complement strand
CAAATACGGTTGTAGAGAATCATTAGTTGATGCCATCAGACGCGCAACTGATATTATGTTGGCTGGTAAAGTTGCTGTTGTAGCAGGTTATGGTGATGTAGGAAAAGGTTCTGCTCAATCATTATCTTCTCAAGGTGTACGTGTAATCGTTACTGAAATTGACCCTATCTGTGCGCTTCAAGCTTGTATGGATGGTTACCAGGTAATGACTATGGATAACGCTGTTAAGATTTCCGATATTATCGTTACTGCTACTGGTAACAAAAATATTATTGTTGACAGACACTTTAAGTCAATGAAACATAACGCTATCGTTTGTAACATCGGTCACTTCGATAACGAAATCGACATGGCTTGGTTAAACAAAAACTATGGCAAAACTAAAGATGTTATCAAACCTCAAGTTGATAAATACACAATTGAAAATAAAGATATCATCGTATTAGCTGAAGGCAGATTAGTAAACTTAGGTTGTGCAACAGGTCATCCAAGTTTTGTAATGAGTAATTCATTCTCTAACCAAACTTTAGCTCAAATTGAGCTTTGGAATAACAGTAAGAATTACGAAAACAAGGTTTATACTTTACCAAAGCATTTAGATGAGAAAGTTGCAAACTTCCACTTAGGTAAATTAGGTGCTCAATTAGAAGTTCTATCTCAAGAACAAGCTGATTATATCGGTGTAGAGGTGAAAGGTCCATTTAAACCTGAACACTACAGATATTAATCGTATCCAAATTATATTTCTAACCCCTTCATTTTGAAGGGGTTTTTTGTTTTATGGAAATTCCTGAAGTAATGCATCTCAATGTAAAAGCGATATGAAAAAGGAAGCCATAAAATTATCAATAGAAAATCCTTGTAGTGAGGATTGGGGAAAAATGACCGCATCAGAAAAAGGCAGATTCTGTGATGCCTGTCAAAAAGTGGTTGTTGATTTTGCAGCGATGAGCGATAAACAAATCATTGATTTTTTATCTAATACTAGCGGAAAAATCTGTGGCAGAATTGCAAAATCGCAGTTAAATGAACCAATATATCATACCGAATACAAACCGAAATTTCAGTTCGGAAAATATTTAGCTGGATTATTTGTAGCATTAGGATTTAACAATTCCGGTAATGCTCTTCCATTCAGTTGGAAAAGCAGCTATTTCCAAACTGATAAAAAAGGTACTACAAATGATTTAACACAAAACCGACAAATCATTATTAAAGGCCAGGTTAAATCAAAGGGCAAGGCATTGGCAAATGTAGATGTGAATTTATCAGGCACTGCTATTTCTTGCACGACAGATAAATCAGGCAAATACACATTGGTTATTCCTGAGAAATACTTTAATAATGAAATTTATGTTATTTACTCTGCTTTAAATTATGAAACAAAGGAAGTGCTAATCAATATAGACAAGAACAGCACTTATACTCAAAACGTAACGCTGTCAAAAGAAGAAGAGCAACATATTAAAGGTGAAATAATGATAATGGGTAAGATTAAAGCGATGCCGGAATAAGCATTTAACCACCATACTTTCTTTTTCTCCAATAGAATTGGAATAAACCAAACCCAAACAATAGTAACAAAGGCATGCCTACATTGATAAACTGCCATTTGGACTTTTTATTATCGATTTTTTTCTTGTCGAGTAATCTTAGTTTTACCTCACGTGTTCTTAATTGTAATAGACCTTCATCGTCTAGCAAATAATTCACGCAGTTCAACAAAAATTTCTTATTTGCAAAGGTTTGCTGCGTGTACTTATCATAACCCAGCGGCATTACACTACCCGTTTTGTATTGAATATCATTAGATGCAATATCACCATCTGCCACCACAATCATTTTTGTTGTTTTACCATGATCCAAATATTTAAATTTTGGGTCGTTAAGCAATACAGCCGGCAATCGGTATTCCACTACGCTATTAAATTCTCCTTCCAATAAAACAGCCAAGGTTTGGTAACTATTTCTAAATTGTTCTTCTCTAGGTTTGTTCTGTACCATACCCAGTGAAATTCTGCAAGGAGTTGGCTGCACCTTTGTGTATTTTGATGAACGCAATAAAACGGTTTTTTTAATTCCTTCTGCTTTTACAGTATCAATCGTGCTCACGTAATCCATTTTAATCAAATCCAGGTTTTTTACAATAGGATGTGGTTGGTCCGGCAATACAAGTGAAGTATATAACCATGGAAAAAGTTGGAAATTAGGCTGGCCTTTCTTGAATCCAATATTTACAGGCACTCGGCCACATTGTAAATCCTGAATCAAAACCGGATTAACCCGCACACCGTACTTAAATAACATGTCCTCAATGTTCAATTCTCTTGAAAAGCCCAAAGTAAATCCTTTCAATCTGAATGTATCCATATCCATCATTACAGGATCAACCAACCAAAGAACTTTCCCTCCGTTCATGATGTACTGATCGATGATAAATTTATCCTTATCTGTAAAAGCTGAATCAGGTTTAGTAATAACAATTGCTGAAGCGTCTTTTAATGCAGATAGTTTCCCATTGATTTCGATTCTGTTTACTGTATAATACTCTGCTAAAGAATGCATGAAATCAAATTGTATTAACGTATCTGATTCTCCATGACCTTCTATAAAAGAAACTTCCTGCAATTTTTGTCTTTGAATTTTTCTGATAATATTCGTTAAACCATATTCTAATTCCTGAATGCTATTATTAATTGCTACTTCTTCATTAATTCCAACTTGTCTTTTATAAATCTGCCAAGAAACTTCTTTATTCTTGTAGGTTACTAAAGCACCGGGCCAAATCAAAGATTGAGAGGTTTTTTCATTACTTGATTCAACAACTTGTTCCGGAACAATTCCCTTTTCATAAAGCTGTCTTTCAAGATTGGTAATTTCCTCTTTATTGGCGTTTTCGTTTACATTGATGAACTCGTACTCAATATTCCCATTAGCATGAGAGCGAAAAACATCTAATAATTCTTTGGTCTCATTTTTTAATCTGGTAAAACTTGGATTTAAATTTCCGTGCAAATAAATTCTTAAGAAAACAACATCTTCAACTTCACTTAATAGTTTTTTGGTCGATTCTGCCAGTGTATAACGTTTTTCAGACGTCAAATCGAATCTTTGAAACGCAAAAAAACCAATAAAGTTTAACAAACCAACAATGCCCAATAACATTACAAGTGACATAATGTCCCTTCTTTTAGTTTTATTATTTGTTGTTTTGCTTACCACTTTCTGCTTTCTAAATTCAATTTGGTTAATAAAACAAATACAGCAATTAAGCTCACAAAATAAATAACATCTCTCGTATCTACCACGCCTCTACTTAATGATAAATAATGTTCATTGATTCCAAATCCTTTAATTATTGGAGATAAACCGCCAAATAAACTTGCCTGAGAAATAAAATCAAAACCTGTATACATAAAGAAGCACAAGAGTAACGCGATGATAAAGGCAATAACCTGGTTCTCCGAAATGGAAGATGCAAAAACTCCGATAGAGACAAAGCCTGCACCAAGCATTAGTAAACCAATGTAAGAACCCCACATGGCTCCGGTATCAATATTTCCTTTAGGGTATCCCAGAACGTGAACGGAATAATAATAAATTAGTGTTGGAAGCAAGGAAATAATTACAAGAGAAAAACCTGCCAGGTATTTTGCCATTACAATTTGGAAATCAGTTAATGGTCGCGTTAGAAGTAACTCGATGGTTCCAGTTTTCTTTTCTTCAGAAAAGGTACGCATGGTAATGGCCGGGATTAGGAACAAATAGACCCAGGGACCAATATAAAACAGCGGATCAATGTTCGCGAATCCATTATCTAATATGTTTGCACCTCCTGCTTCTGTAGGAATAATCCATAAAAACACGCCAAGTAAAGTAAGAAACACGCCAATGGCCATATAACCAATTAATGAACTTAAAAAACTCCGTATTTCCTTGAGATAAAGGGTAAACATTGATACAAAAATAGAATTTCTACCAGTAAAATTGAAAGCTAAAAAAAAACCTATTAACTAATTGTTGGTGAAAAGATTCGCTACTCATCAGTTTCTACCAAATCAGGACTGGGCGCTAGATTATCAAGAATTTCATATATCCTGAATGTATGATAGGCCGTTTTGTTTAATTGATTACTTAACACTACAATAGTAATCTTATCATGAAGGCGTCTGTGGAAAGCTGTTCTGTAACCATGCCACCAACCGTTGTGGAATACTTCTTTTTTAACCGGGTCTTTAAAATCTCGCATCCTCCAACCAAAACCGTAATTTTTAGTATGCCGTTCTTTGTTCCAGGCTTTATAGGCCAATTGTTGCGTCTCTTCCTTTAACAGTTTGTTTTGATACAATGCCTTACTAAACAAAAACATGTCATAAGCAGTAGAGAATACACTTTTATCTCCCAAAACATAATCACTCGCATCTCTGATGTCCGGTCGCCATTTCTCATTATAAGCATGAGCAATTTCAGTTGAATCAATATCATTAATCGTACAAGTGTTCTTCATGCCTAAAGGATTAAAAATTTCCTTTTGTAAAAAATCTTCAAAGGACATGCCGCTAACTTTTTCCACTAAAAGCGCCAACAAAGCGTAATTGGTATTACAATAATTAAATCTTCTGTCAGGTTTTAAATATGGCGCCGGTAGTTTAAAACACATTTGATCATACACTTCCTGATTGGACAATTTGGGTAATGTACCGATTTCGGTATTCATGAAATATAAGTAGTTGGCTAGGCCGGAACGATGCGTTAATAGCTGTCGAATAGTAATGGTGTTATAGTTAAAATCAGGAAAATAGGAAGTGTAAGTTGAATCCAAATTGATTAACCCTTTCTCGTATAACATTAAAACAGCAGTAGCAGTAATAACTTTAGAAACAGAAGCCAATTGGAATTTGGTTGTATCTGTCAGCTCTCTTGTGTCCTTTCTGTTTTTGTATGCTAGACCATAAGTCTTTTGTA
>JBFWYJ010000267.1:0-4967 GCA_050186555.1 Bacteroidia bacterium | reverse complement strand
ATATGATGCTGCAGTTCCTGCTAATAATGTAGCTGTTTCTCCGCTACACAAAGTTGCCGAGTTAACTGCTAAATCAATTCCATTGTAAAATACAGCTTCAATCCCAAACCTTCCAAGGTTATTTGGTAATGTAAACAATCCGCTTGTTAAAGTTGCTGTATAATACCAGAAAGGAGGTATATAACTCGAAGGTGTTGCGCCGGTAGGGAAATGACCAGCAACAGGTTGAGCTAAACCAATGTGATAATAAGTAGTGTTAGTTAATGTAATTGGATTTGGTAAATCAAATTGAACATATTTATTTAAATGTTGAGCAGTTAAAACAATGGTATTAGTTGTTGCCATGTGAACGCCATTCGAGGCAGTAAGCACAGCATAAACCGGTTTTCCAACAGACGCGTTATCATTACTAATTGCTATTTTAATAGCTGTGATTGATTCTGTTTGCGCTGTTCTGATTCTGCTTAATATTTTTCCTGTCCCGGTAGGGAAACCAACACCGGTAGAATAGTCTCCTACAGCTAATGAAGCAGGAGCGGCGCATAAAACCTCACAAGTCACAGATTGATTGGTTACAGCCATGTTATTTGTATTATTCTCATCGCTTGGCACACTAATCGTTACAGTACTTAAACCTTGATTAGTTGGCGTGAATCCCGGAATAGTAGCCATTATTGTAGCATTAGGCGCAATTGAAGGGATAATTGCTTGTGTAGTAAAATTATTTGCACCGGCCATTTGTAAATCAAGTTGAACATTGGTTGCCGTAACGCCTGCCATGTTTTTTACAACAGCACTAAAAGTATGAGGTGAACCTGGAATGAGCGGTATCTTCCCATAACCAATCGCTTGTTGAACCGCAATTTCGTTTGTAAACGTATTTACATAACCAAAATTAAAATTTGGACGAAAATTAGTTGTGGAGATTACAGTAGGCGCCGGTGCTGCTGCAGAACTATTAGAAGCACCACCTGGATTTATTGTAGTCTCAGAAAAATAAGTAGCTAAAATCGTATTTGTAGGGAACGGGCCTGCTGTTTCCCAGTCATACGCCACATAAATACCGCCACCGGTGTAGTTGAAAGCAGAAGACAATGGCATATTCAATAGGGTATTCGCTGAAGTCGCAGGAATAGTCATTGTACTATTATAGACCTGGGTCATAGCGCCAATAGCTGATGGCCAACTAGTACCCTTCTGATAGGTAACGTCATTGGTATTCTCAAAATATACATTCAATGTTCCAGTTACCGGCGTGCCATTAGTGCCTCTCTGTAAATGAAATCCAAATGAATTCAATGCGGTAACAGTATTTATACTAGTCAATTCCGAAGCGGTAACTAAAAATACGCCCCTTAAAAAAGAATGCGCAGACGATCCGTTTGGCCCTCTAACTGTAGTTGTTTGTGTACCGGTTGGCGCCAAATAATATGACTGTTGAGCTATTAAACTATCAACAACAATTAAACTTAAAGCGAAAATAAAAATTAGGTAAATTTTTCTCATTTTTTATACGATTATTAAAAAGCTAAACTATGAAAAAAACAAACACAAATTCGTTAAAAACAACCTAAATCGATGTATATTGGTTCTAGAAATAATTGAATACTATGACTTTAATCATTAATTGTACTACTAATTATTACTTCATTTGAGGATATGCCTAATGAATCTGAAATAACCTTTTTATGTCAAATAGGAAATATCATTTACTACGCTCTGGTAGCAGATAACAAAATTGACCCTATTGAGAAAGAAGCTTTTGAAAGAGAACTGATAAAAGTTGAGTTTGATTTTCCTTTTAAAATTGGAATTTCAAATGAGGAAGCTCATGAAATAATTAAAAAACAAGTAAATCATTTACTTTCCACATCGCAAGAACCACAACTTTTGCTTGAAAGATTTAATCGTTATTACATAAATAATTATGACCTCTTTTCATTGAATAATAAAAATTCTATTTGGCGGTTAATTAATCAAGTTTGTAACGCAAAAAATAGAAAAAATAAAAGTGAATTAGTATTTTTAAGTCGGATGAAACAATTATTTGAAATAGAATGAAATTTTTAGTTACCACAGATTATTCGGAAAACTCCAAAGCCGGTGTTAAATTTGCTTTACAAGCTTATAAACAAATTGGAATTGAAATACATTTCTTTCATTGTATTGAAGTTTTGAAGCCAACATCCTGGAGTAAACAGAAATACAAATCATACTTAAAATATGAGTTTCAAAAACACAGTGAACAACTAAACGAATTTCTAAAACCATTATTGAAGGAAATAAAGATTTCTGATTTAAAATTTAATTTAACAATAGCAAGCGGACTAGAAGTTGATCAATTGGCTATTAGAGAAGCAAAAAAACAAAAAGTAGATTTTATTTGTATGAGCACCAGGGGTGCCGGCGGATTGACAAAATTATTTGGAACACATGCGTCCCAAATGATTAATGATTCTACCGTGCCTGTGATTGTTGTACCTACTAATTATAAACCAATTGCGCTGAAGAAAATCTGGTACTCAACGGATTTGGAAGATTTTAAATGGGAGTATAAAAAATTACAGTCAACATTAAAAACATTTCCTGTCAATATAGAAATTCATCATTATAATTATTTGGCTAAAGACAAGGGCACGAAATCGAGGTTCGAAAAAATGACTTCAAGTATGGCTGGAACAAAAACCATAGCTAAATTACATGAATTGAAATTGGATTTTCCGCTAGTAGAGTATATGGAAAAAGACATAAAAAAGGATAAACCTTCATTGGTTGTATTGTTTACAAAGAAGAATAGGAATTGGTTTAGTCGGTTATTTCTAGGTAGTAGAAGTGAAGAGATGAGCTTTGCATCACACACACCGTTGCTGGTCTTTAGAAAACGAAAAAAATAAATTACTATCCTAACAAATGTCATTTTTTTAATCTTATAATTAAACTAAATTAGTGTTATGAATGAAGTAAACTTAAAGCAATTTTATAAGGAACTGGGGCGTGTTTTGTATTCGATTGCAGATGCAGACGGAAAAATAAGGAGGCAGGAAAAAGACGCGGTGAGAGAATTCATAATAAAAGAAATTCTTCCATTTGAAAAAACTGCGGATTCTTCCGGTATGAATCAGTCTTTCTATGCCTTATTTGAATTTGAAGAACTACAAGAAAAAGACATGATAGCAGACCTTGTTTTCTTGAAGTTTATTAACTATTTAAAGGCAAATCAGGATATATTAACCCAGGAAAGAAAAAAATGGATTATTGAGTCGGTTAAGAAAGTGGCCGATTCATTTCATAATACAAACAAGAAAGAAGCAGAGTTAATTGATAATCTTGAAGTGTATCTCAACTCATTAAATTAATATATATGAAAAAAGGTATCTGGATAGATGGGACTGTGGCCAAGATTGTTGATCCCACAAATGGAATAGAAAAAACGATTGAATCTAATATCGAGAATAAGGTTCATAATAATTACGAAGGAGAAAGAACTTCAATGATTGACGGTAGACATGTGCCGTTTGAAAAAAAATTTGAAGAAAGAAAGAAACACCAGATTAATGATTATCTTAAAAATGTTTGTTCAGAACTAAAAAGTGTAACGGAACTCTACTTATTCGGACCTGCGGAAATGAAAACGCACTTGAAAACAAGGATAAATGAGGATAAAAACTTTAAACTAAATATCTTCGAGGTTAGAAACGCAGATTACATTACAGATAACCAGATTGTCGCAGAAGTAAAAGATTTTTTTGAAAACCAGGATAAATAGATTAGTTTCATTGTAAACTAATTAACCAGCTCTTTGCCTTTTCAATATCCGTAAATACTTTTATAGGATGCTTACTCTTGACTTGAACAAACTTTAAATAAAAAGTTGCAAGCAAGCGTTGATGTAATTCCTTTACTACTATAGCTTCCGCGATTTTTACATCAACAGCTGCTATGAATTCACTTGCTTCTTTAGTTAGCATATGCATTGAATCTCTTGCATCAACCAAAACAAGCATCTTCTTCGAATTTGTCAGCTTTTCTGCAATTTGTTGATGGAGCTTTGCCTCTTCTAAATCGATTTCAATGTCGTTGTCTTTAAACTTTAGGAATAATATATTGCCTTCAATTATTGAAAATTCTGTGGTTGCTGTTTCTAATTGCACACCCTAAAATAATTAGATTTTTCCTAAAAACTAAATATTTTCTAGTTAAATTTCTCTATTTCAGCCATTAATTCCTTAGAATTAAGCTTCTTTTCTAAAAAAACTCTCTTACCAATGGATTTTTTAACGATTAAGGTGGCGGGAATAGCTCCCGACCAGGATTCGTCGATTTTGTCTATAAAATCATTGCCATTCACCTCATCCAACAAAACACACTCCAGCTTGTACTTATGTTTACTCAGAAAGGGATTGACATTTGATTCGATTTTGTCCTTAAAATCCAGAGAAACAAGCAAGAATTTAAGTTTTGAGTTGGTATTGGAATTATTGAGAGAATCGAAAGCTGGAAGTTCTTTTACACATGGCTTACACCATGTAGCCCAGAAGTTAATTACATAAGTTGTATCTCTGGCGTTATCAATACGGTTCAATAATTCATCAATTTTATATACAGCGCTAACTTTCTGCGCGCTAATCAGAAGCGGAAAAAGTAAACTAATGAGCCATACTTTCATACTCATATTGTTTAATTAATACTTTAATGTCTGTAATCATCCTATCAACATCTACAGCGTCTGTTCCATCATAAAAACCTCTTATCCTGCTGTCTTTATCTAACAAAGCAAAATTCTGTGTGTGAATAAAATCCTCTTCTCCTCCATCACCTTCACTTGCATCCAATAAATAACCTTCTCTCGCAATTTGATACAATGCTTTTTTGTCTCCTGTCAGAAAATACCAGGTTTTTCCGCTTACGCCATATTTATCAGCGTGTAACTTTAATTGAACTATTGTGTCTGTTTCAGGGTCAACAGT
>JBFWYJ010000266.1:0-4972 GCA_050186555.1 Bacteroidia bacterium | reverse complement strand
AGTGCCTGAAACTGAATTAGAAAAGAAACGTTTTGACGGTGCATTAAGAAGACGACAATTATCCTTGATTATTGCAGGAAGAATTAAACCGGATGAAGCAACTGAACTAAAGGCCCATTTTGTTAAAGATTAAGTTCCTTCAAATCAATCTCATTCATGCATTTAAAATGTGTCTTCGGACATTTAGCATAACCTAATTTACTGCACGGTCTGCAACTAAGATTGTTATTTTCAAAAATTTTACTTCCCTCGCCCGGCATATAAGGAGACATGCCAAACTCTGGAATGGTATTACCCCAGAATGAAAATATTTGCTTTTTAAAGGCAGCCGCAATATGCATCATGCCAGTGTCTGAAGTCACAACCGCCTTAGATTGTTTTATCAGCGCTGCGCTTTGATTAACACTTAACTTTCCGCAAAGATTATAAACGTTTTTACACTTCTTCGATAACAACTCCGCAACGAGCGAATCTTCCGTTGAACCAATGGCAATAAAAATGTTTTTCGTGCTTGAACAAATTCTTTCAAGCAGATCCAGTGGTATCCTCTTTGTAAAATAAGAGCCTCCTACAACTAAGGCAACAAATGAATTAGAATTTATCTGAGGCAATAAATTGTCAAGGACAAATTCTTCTTCAGCAGGAATAAAATAATCAAGGCCTTTATTGTCATTGGAAACGTTCAAGGCTTTAATCGCTTCGAAGTAGCGGTCAACAATATGCATTCCAGGTAAGATACTTTTTCTTTTTGTTCTCACTGCTAACCATTTCTGCCAATTAATTTTATTAAAGCTTATGCTCTTCACATTGAGTTTTCGCTTAAGTCTTGTACTTCTTAAATTTTTGTGTAGGTCGATTATTAAATCATAATTTTCGCTTTTTAATGAAGAATATATCTCAGAAACGTCATTCTGAAATGTTATTAGTTTATCTATGTACGGATTTGCAACCAATACAGTCTTAAACTGACTTTTAGTAACAAAGTGAACTTGGATATGCGCATTCTGTTGTTTCAAACACCTAACAACAGGAGAGGTTAGAACAATGTCACCAATCGAACTGAACCTGACTATTAAAACCTTCTTTATCAAAACAAAATAGAATTTTCTAAAATAAATTTTTTAAGCAAACTAGACGCACTCAATTCAGTAATTTTATAAATAAAAGACACACATAAATGGTTTGTAAAGAACTTTTCTGTCTTTCATTAAGCCATCGAGAACAAAAGATTGAATGTCAAAAATCAATTTGGCATCATTTGGTGAATTCTCCAGATTTTCCAATTGCTTTATCAAATCCGACTCAAAACTAAAAAAAGAGCCTTTATTATGCAGAATTCTTTTATAAGCTTTAACCTTACTTAAGAACACCTCTTCATTTTCCAGTCTAATATGTACGCACAGTTCTAGAATCAGACCCAGATGGTACAAATCATTTCTACTTTCCTTCGCAAATCCAATCGTTTGGTTGCAATAACGAAGTGCATATCTGAAGTTACCAAAAACAAAATAAGAAAGACTTAACATTATTGCCATCGTAGAATTCTCGTCACCGGATAAGTATCGAGAATGTATTTTATATGAGCCTGCTAGTTTGCCTATCAACTCTGCGTTTTCTAAAATTTTACCGTGGGTAACAATATTGTTGAGTCTAATAATTTCTGTAAAAACAAAAACTTCACCTCGATAACTTAACGATTTGGCTTTTTTATCATTTTCAATTTCTTCTTTGATAAAAGAAATATAGCTGTCTATTTCTTCATAAGTTTCTCTCTGGGTTTTAACTATACAAATATTTCTAAGTGCCTTTAAATACTCTCCATACCTGTTATTCTTTAAATCAACATTGTCGTCGAATAACTCTTTAAGCTTATTCATATGAGCCTCCGCCTCTCTCAATTTTCCCGATTTCATAGCTAAAAAACCGTTGATTTGATAAAAGTAGGCTTTAGCTGAAAGACTTAAAGCTTTGTTCTCATTATCTAGCAGCCGAAGGTGCTTGCTAACAGTTTCATTATCATCTCCATAAAAGTAGTTTGTTGTTGACTCTAACTTTATTATGGTCCAAATACTTTCATACTCTAAATAATTAAAATATAGCTTAGAGTACTTATTCAAAAGTTTTTTATCCTTTTCAAACCTGGTTTTTAAATAATCAATGTCTACAAACTTAATTGCTGCTTTAATTCTTAATTCAATGGCTTCAATTTGCAAGAGATAACTAAACGCCTCCTCCCGATAAATTACTTTTTCTAAGTTTTTAACCCCTTCCTTGTAAAACCCTTTAAAAAAAAGTATTTGAGAACGTTTGATAATTCGATTATCCCGTTCATTATCATAAATCTGTAATTTGTATAAACCAAATAAAACATCTAACAATTTATAATACAAACGTGTTTTATTGCTTTTGATTGTTATCTCATGTTTCCTTTTTAAAGAAGTATAGTGTTCCAATTTATTAAAATCTGTTAACATCACATTTGCCTCCTCATCAAATGAAAATGTTTTCAAGTTAAGATTGATATATCTCTTCTCAGAAGGAGTAAAAGACTCCACAAACTCTAACAAATGTTTCGACATTAGGAATATAATCTTTGGTTAAAATTAAGCATTTTTATGTTTTAATTGGTAATTTTTTAACTGTGTATTAATTTATTTATCAACTATTTACATAATTTTTTATTCATTTTAATTAGTATTATTTCATAGATTTTACTTTCAATAATAGCCAAATTCGAGTGAATTTTGCGTTTAGTAAAATCAAAGAATAACATGAAAAAACTAATACGATTAATTATTGCGATGGTATTCTTGGGAGGGACCGTTTACTCTCAAGTTACCGTAAATGGTGGTCCAACCATCACTTACACAAGTGTTAACGCAGCTTTTGCTGCAATAAATAACGGGATTCACACAGGTGCTATTACCATAGATATTACGGGAAATACAAACGAAGGCGCTGTTGGTTATGCACCTACTCCATTGCTTGCCAGTGGACAAAGCTTGGCAAACTATTCATCTATTTTAATCAGACCAACAATTCAGGCAACTATTTCTGGCGCACCGGCAACCGGCAGGGGCGTTATAGAATTTGATGGCGCTGATAACGTTACAATTAACGGAGATATTGCAAGCGGGCCGGTTCAAAAAGATTTAACCATTGAAAACAGTAATGCGAACAACATAGCAGCTACTGCAGCTATTCGCTTTATTGGTAAAACAACGGGCGGACTTGGCGCAACCAATAACACGGTTGAAAATTGTATCATCTTTGGTAGTACTGAAGGTAATGATGGTATTAGCGGATCAACTGTGACTAATAGTTATGGTATCTACGCGGGTTCAACCGGCTTGTCATTAACTACATCTGGATTAGGTGATAACTATGACAATCTAATAATTTCCAACAACGAAATTAAAAGAGCTTATGTTGGAATTTGGATAGGTGGAACTACAACAAACCCGGCTAATGATAATCTTATTTCCGGAAACATCATCGGCTCTAACACAAGTGGTCAAACATTAACGTACGGTGGTGTTTGGTTAAACAATTCAATAACAAGCACAGTTACATTAAATGAAATTTTCAATCTTAAATCAACCACTTCCATCAACAACTTTGGTATTCAGGTTGGAACGAGCTCAACAAATAACTCAGCTACAATTTCAAGAAACTTAATTCATGGCATACATGAGCTGTCAACCGGTGGTTATGGTGCCTATGGAATTTTATTGTCTGGAGGCAGTAATCATTTAGTAGTTAACAATGCCATCTACGACAT
The DNA here is from genome assembly GCA_050186555.1 of Bacteroidia bacterium. Classification (GTDB taxonomy): domain Bacteria; phylum Bacteroidota; class Bacteroidia; order B-17B0; family Aurantibacillaceae; genus Aurantibacillus. The sequence continues at coordinate 1,191 of JBFWYJ010000266.1, read as the reverse complement.
CAAAACTGTAAACTATTCTTCTACAAGTACAACATATAATGCATTTGGTATTCGAATTACAACCGGTACAGGACATCAGGTATATTATAATAGTGTTAACTTGTTTGGACAGATAGACCAGCAATGGGCCTCAGCTTCGTCAGTTGGGTCGGCAGCAATGGTCATTACCTCTACAGGTGTAACAGGTTTGGAAGTAAAGAATAATATTTTCTGTAATACTCAAACCTCAACGCTAACAGCCATTACAACCAAAAAATTTATGGGCATTTGGTTTCCAACATCCTACAATTTTGCTAATGTCACTTTAGATAACAATGCTTACAATGTATTAAATGATGCGGATCATTTTGTGGGAAAGGTAGGAACTACTAACAACACTAATGAAGCAGTTAACTTATCCGCTTGGCAATCATTATCTCAAGTAAATAACGCAAGTAACGATATTAACTCCATTCCAATTTTTAATTTTGCCGCTCCCTTCACTTCAAATACAAATCTCACAATTCCGGCAAATACGAACTACGGTGGAGAATCTGGCGCAGTTATTATTTCGGCTCTAGGTACAAACATAGATATTAATGGTAACGTTAGACCATTATCAGGATTTAATGCTAATACGAATCCGGACATGGGAGCTTATGAATTTGATGGATTAAACGGATTTGCAATAGATGCAGGCGCACAAACTTTAGCAGCACCAAGCTCAACCGGTTGCTACGGTGCTAATGAAAATGTTGCCATCACAATCAAAAACTTCGGTTTAAATTCAATTTCTAATATTCCTGTTACAGTTATTGTTTCTGGGCCTGTTAATCAGACCTTAACAGGAACTTACACAGGAACTATAACAACAGGGAACACTTTTGATTATACTGTTGGTACAATCAACATGCTAAGCGCAGGTGTTTACTCATTTAATGCATACACATCACTTGCCGGTGATATGCAAGCATTAAATGACACCATGATCACTATTACCAGAACTGTCGCACCAATTGTTTCATTACCGGAGCAAGTTGATTTTACTGGATTCACCGGATCGAACTTACCAACGGTGTTTCCAAACTGGTATGAATCAAAAGGTGCGACAGTTCCTTCAGGAACGGTATCTAACTGGACTAGCCAAACTAATTTAAATTCAGCTGGAAACGTAAATGCTCGTGTCTACTTATCTGCTACTTCAAACTATGA
>JBFWYJ010000265.1:0-4974 GCA_050186555.1 Bacteroidia bacterium | reverse complement strand
TAATCCTTGGCAGTTTATTGGCGTACCTGCTGACGCTGATAGTATTTGCACTGTAGGTGCTATTGATAGTTTAGGTAATGTTACAGGTTTTAGTTCAAAAGGTCCAACCGCAGATGGCAGATTTAAACCTGATTTAGTTTCAAGAGGTGGTAATGCTTATGTTGCAAATTCTTTTGGGTCATATAGTCCCGGTAACGGTACATCTTTTTCTTGTCCTGTTATGGCAGGCGCTGTAGCATGTTTTTGGCAACGACACAGCACATTCACAAACATGCAAGTTCTAGATACACTTCGAAAATATGCAAGCAATTCTCTTGCGCCTGATAACAGCAGAGGTTGGGGAATACCAAATATGTGCTCACTTCCGGTAGGATTATCAAAGTACACTAAAGAATTGGGCGGAGTCAGATTGTTTCCAAATCCTGTAAAAAGTCAATTAAGTATTGCAACGGAATTGAGAAACATGATTTATTATTCTGTTTCAAATGTGCTAGGACAGGTAGTCTTGAAAGGATCATTCATAGAAAGCATTAAAGTGAATATTGAGAGCCTCCCTAAGGGTTATTATACTATTACACTTTCTGATGGAAGTTCAACGAAAAACGAAAAAATTCTTGTTGGGTAATCAAGGCACAGGATCGTGACCGTGTCCACCCCAAGGATGGCAGCGGATGATTCTTTTAAAGCCTAACCATATTCCCTTGAAAAATCCATATTTCTCTAAGGCTTCGATTGTATATTGACTGCAGGTTGGTGAGTATCTGCAAGCGTTGGGTAGAAGAGGGGATATAGCAGCTTGGTAAAACTTAACGAATATAATACCTACTTTTTTAATTCTGCAGCGCCCTTAATTACTTTTTCTTTCAATGACTCTTTGAAAGCTATTACTTTATCCAAGCCTACCTGGTCTTTATTTAAAACTATTTGAGCTGCAAGAATACCCGCATTTTGTGCTGCATTAACAGCAACCGTAGCGACAGGAACGCCATTAGGCATTTGCACAATGCTTAATAAACTATCCCAGCCGTCAATGCTGTTTGAACTTTTTACTGGTACGCCAACAACCGGTAAAGGTGTTAATGAGGCAACCATTCCGGGAAGGTGTGCGGCGCCTCCGGCGCCGGCAATAATAACTTGTAACCCACGTGTATGAGCATTTTTGGCATAATCAAACATTTTCTCAGGCGTTCTGTGAGCAGAAACAATATCAATTTCAAAAGAGATTCCGAATTGCTGAAGAACATCTGCAGCGGCTTGCATTACAGACAAATCGCTGCTGCTACCCATGATTATTCCAACTAATGGTTTGCTCATAATAATTTTTTAAATATGAATGGCTCTTTTCTCAGTAGCGTCTAAACAAGCTTCCTTCAAGCTTTCCGTAAATGTTGGATGAGCGTGACTCATTCTGGAAATATCTTCTGCACTTGCTTTGTATTCCATTGCAACAACTGCTTCTGCAATCATATCAGCGGTTCTTGGGCCAATCATATGAACACCTAATATTTCATCAGTTGTTTCATCAGCTAATACTTTTACAAAGCCATCTGTATCCATACTGGCTCTCGCTCTGCCACTAGCTTTGAAAGGGAAATTGCCTACTTTGTATTTCCTGCCTTGTTCTTTCAGTTGTTCTTCTGTGTAACCTACTGCTGCCACTTCAGGCCAAGTATATACTACCCCCGGAATTAAATTGTAATTAATATGTGGTTTTTGTCCTGCAATTGTTTCAGCTACAAATACACCTTCTTCTTCAGCTTTATGCGCTAACATGGCACCTTTAACCACGTCGCCAATTGCATAAATATTTGGGACATTGGTTCTTAAATGGTCGTCAGTTTCAATTCTTCCTCTTTGATCAACCTTAACGCCGGCATTTTCCAGGCCGAGATTATCGGTATATGGTCTGCGACCAACTGAAACCAGACAGTAATCTCCTTTTATTTCAATAGGTTCGTCTTTAGCATTTAGAGCAGAAACAGTTACTTCTTTAGCTGTGGATTTAACTCCTGTAACTTTGTGCTTTAATAAGAATTCAAATTTTAATCCTTTTTTAAGAACTCTTTGTAATTCTTTACTTAATGCACCATCCATACCAGGAATAATACGGTCCATAAATTCTACCACCGTAATTTTACTTCCTAAACGAGCATAAACACTACCTAATTCCAAACCAATAACACCGCCGCCAATAATCACCATATGCTTAGGTATTTCTGTCATTTCTAACGCTTCAGTCGATGTAATAATTCGTTTTTTATCAATTTTAATTGATGGTAATGAAGATGGTTTAGACCCTGTAGCGATAATCGTTTTTACACTTTCTATTTTTGTAACAGATTTGTCATCTTTTGTAATATCAATATTGGTTGAACTTGCAAAGCTTGCATGCCCATGAAAAACAGTAATATTATTTTTCTTCATCAAGAAATTGATACCATCACAAGTCATCTTAACAACACCTCTTTTTCTTTCGATCATTTGTTTTAAGTTCACTTTTGGCGACTTTACTTCAATGCCGTGCTCAGCAAAATTGTGAACGGCATTATGAAAATGCTCGCTTGAATCTAAAAGAGCTTTGGAAGGAATACATCCTACATTTAAACATGTTCCTCCAAGTGTTGGGTATCTCTCAATCAGAGCAGTTTTCATACCTAATTGTGCACATCTAATTGCAGCAACATATCCACCGGGACCGGCGCCTATAACAGTAACATCAAATTTTTCCATTGAACTTAAATAATTCTCCAAAAATACTAATAATTAGCGTTTAAAAAAACGTAAATACCAGTTAATAATCAATGAGATAAGAGAAATGGCGAGAGCGATTTTTGCAATTAAATCCCCTGTAACTACGTACAAAGTTTTTTCATTATTCCCTTGAATATCAATTTCAATTAGTGCTTTATTCCACCAGGTTGTTCTATCAGTAATTTCACCTTTTTCATTAATTACAGCTGATATTCCGGTATTGGCAGAACGCAAAATAGATCTTCTTGTCTCAATTGCACGTAAACGCGCATAATTTAAATGTTGTTTATGCCCTGGTGTATTGTCCCACCAACCATCATTTGTAATAATTGTGATAAAATTAGCACCATTTTTAATGTATTCTCGACAAAATTCGCCATATACGCTCTCATAGCAAATAACCGGAGCGTAGACTGTATTATTAGATGTTTTGAAAACAGATCTGTTTTTTTGAACCCCTAAACTTCCTGTTGTACCTCCAAGATCAAGCGCTAAAGATTCAAATGGTTTCATCAGCCATGGAAATGGCATAAGTTCGACTCCGGGAACTAATTTGGATTTATGATAAAGTTCGGTTTTTTCTTTGGAGATGAATAATGCTGTATTGAACACATCATAATGCAAATTATACCCATCATGATATCTTGCAGTGGGCGTAACTTCCGAAGGATTTGTATAAAACTTGTACGAATTGATTCCTGTGATAATAGAAAGATCAGGGTATTTATTAATTAAACTATCATAAAATAATTTTATCTCTTCACTTTCAGATAAATCATCTTCATTGATATTGATTGGAACAAAAGTCTCCGGTAATACTAATAAATCTGTATTCCCATTTATTTTACCACGTATTTGACTGAGTGCCTCATTGAATTGTGTGTCAAATCCGGCGTCAAATTTTTCATTGTATGGATCAATGTTTGGTTGAACAATAAGAATATTTTGTTTTGATAATTGACTGTTGTTCCGATAAGAAAACAAAATAATGTAAGAAAGAAGTATTGGAACAGCAATTGCGATTATTGGCTTAGCAAATGATTTAATTTGAAAAGATTTCGCTTTTAAAATTCTAAATACCAAAATATTCACGCTAAGAATCCATAAACTTCCTCCGCTGAAACCGCTGTATTCATACCATTGCACCCAATTTGTCTTATAAGCAAAAACATTTCCTAAAGTAAGCCAGGGCCATGTAAGATCCCAATTCATATGACAATATTCCCATGCAATCCAAATAGGAACCAATAACCATATTCCCCAACTTTTATTTATTCTTTTCTTGATAGCCGAAAACAAACTGAACACCATCATCATTAATAATGAATTTGCTAAAAAAGCAGCAAGGGCTCCTTCTTTTCCAAACTGGACGCAATATACCCACCAGGTTACACCCAAATTCCAAATGAGAAAACAGATGTAGGTTAATAAATAGAATTTGAGTTTTCTTTTTGGTAAATCATTTGAGTTACTGAAGTAATCTTCAATAAACAACAAAGGTGTGAATGCTACGAATATCAATGCTGTTAAGTCAAAATACCATGATAGAGAAAGCAAGATGCCGCCTATTAAAGCGTGTAGCGTGTATTTGAATTTATGCATCAATCAGACAACTAAATTACAATTTTGTTTCTAATTTTGTTTTATGTTCATAGATACACACACACATCTTTATTCGGAGGAGTTTGATGTTGACCGCCAGAAAGTTATTGATAAAGCAATTGGGTTAAACATAAAGCATTTTTATTTACCAAATATTGATTCGAGCAGCATAGAGTCAATGCATTCTTTGGAGAAAGAATATCCTGAGAATTGTTTTGCTATGATGGGATTACATCCTTGTAGTGTAAAAGAAAATTATCAGGATGAGTTGCAAATTGTTGAATCTTGGTTATCCAAAAGAAAATACATAGCTGTTGGAGAAATTGGTATTGATTTGTATTGGGACAAAACTTTTATTAAAGAACAGGTAGAGGCATTTAAAATCCAGATTGATTGGGCCAAAAAGTTTAATTATCCAATAGTCATTCATTGCAGAGATGCATTTGATGAGATATACGAAGTTTTGCAATCATTTAATGAATTACCTAAAGGAATATTCCATTGTTTTTCGGGAACTCTGGAGCAGGCAAATAAAATCATTAATCTTGGCGGATTTAAATTAGGAATAGGAGGAGTGCTTACATTTAAGAACAGTGGTTTGGATAAAGTGATTAGTGAAAT
>JBFWYJ010000264.1:0-4992 GCA_050186555.1 Bacteroidia bacterium | reverse complement strand
GGTTATTACGAATATTACAATGGTGAAAATTTAATTAAAAAAGATGAGTTTAAAAATGTAATAGCATTGGGTGATTTAAGACCAACGAATAATCTGAGTATAAAAATATGGGCTTATGGCGGGCCTTATTATTCTGACTTAAAAAATATAAGGTATACTTTCGAGGACGGTTTTATTCAACCAGTTCAATTGAAAACGATTAGGCAAGATAAATTCATTTTTTGGCTAAACGATTTCGGAGTTTTCAATTTAATTGGCATGATTTGCTTCCTGATTACTTTAGTAAGTGGCCCAATTTATTTCCTTTTGCACTCGGTAAATAAGAAGCCCCCCTCGCCCCCCCAAGAACATAAAGAAACAAAAAAAACTTTGGAAACATAAAAGATTCTTAGATTTCGGGAAAGGAGGAAGAAGTATTAGAACGGTTGGCAAATTGCTGACCATTTTTTTGTTTGGGAATGTAGGATTTGTGGGGGAAAGACAGTAATTTTCATTGTGTGATTTAATAAAGTGATACTCATTAATTTTAGCCAGAAACAATGGAATGCCTTACGGTTGAATATTCAACTTTCGAGAGTACTGTAAAACAGCTTATCATGGATGGTGATAAACTTATTGGTCAAAGTATCAGGAGTCAGGAAGATTACGAGGCACTGAAAAACAAAGAACAAAGCTGGACACAACAATGCGTCCAGTTATTGAAAAGCAGTTTTGACAAGGAGAACAATCAGTTTACCAATGAGTTTAAAATGTATTCTAAAACTCAAATTATTCGGGGAAGACATGGAGAACACTATGCTGAACTAAGTAAGCAACTAAAAAATAAGATAATAGAGAAAAAAAGCTATTTAGATTCTAATCTTCATTTCATCAAAGTCGCTGACCTGATTCGTAACCCCCAAGACCCTGACCTATCGGATAGAAATAACCTAACTATTGAGGAAAAGGAAGGACTGTTACTATCAAAGCTATATGATTTGTATGACAATGGAGCTAGTGGGTTTTACCCTGTTAAGGCACTACTTGAATCAAATGGAGTTACTTTAAAACATGCAGATGAGGACAGAGAGCTTGTAAAGGCACTAAAATCGTATGGCTATGTTGATGATTTAGGCGGTATGAGTATTTTGGCAAAAATTACTTCCGAAGGTGCAAAATGTATAGAGAGATATAGGAAAGAGGAGAAAGAAAAAAAAGAGATAGAACAGCAAAAGGCTAAAGTATTGTCTTCTCAACAATTTAAAATATATAATTCAATCTTGGATAATATTAATTCAAGACCATTAAGCGAGACTTTTATAGATATAATTAAGTTCACTAAATCAAAGGAAAATATTGATTTACAGAGATGGGTAAAACTGGAAGCAAATGGATATATAGATACAAACTCCGCATTTAGAGGCGATGATGTACCTGATTACAGAAAGGTTGCAGGTCAGTATTGCGACACTTATGGTCGACCACTCACATTTGAAGACCCTGCCTTAGAATTTTTCAACCACTATCCAATAAGAAATGCTATTGTGGAGCTTGAAGAATATGCCAAAGCAAAAAGTCTTGTACAGTTGAAGGATATGAAATATATAAACTACATTAATAATAAGTTTAATGTAGATGTGGTTACCTATGAGTTCGACCCCAAACAAATATTTGGCATATTAAACGCAATAAAAAGTGAAGTATTGGAGCGGTTTGACGGATATACAATTTCAGAAAATGAAGGTACTTCTCCTCAAATAGTAAGTAATCCCAACGGAAAAGGAAAAATATTCATTAGCCATTCTGTGATTGATAAAGAAATCGTTCAGGAATTTACAGAGAACGTCTTACAATTAGGCTTGGGAATTAAAGTTGATGATGAAGTTTTTAACATTTCTATTGAAGATGCTGGAATAAAAACGAGTGAAGATTTTAAAAAGAGGATTGAGAGCGAATTGAAATATGCAAAGACGGTTATCTTGTTCATTACTGAAAATTATAAAAAATCAGAGGCTTGTATGAATGAAATGGGAGCATCCTGGATATTGGGCATACCCGTCATCCCATTCATTCTTGAGCCAGTATATTATAACACGGTTGGGTTCATACACAACCCAACTCAGCAACTAAAATTAAACTCAAAGGACGATTTAAAGTCGTTTGTCGCTGAATATAAAGGCAAGCTTTTTTCTTCTGAATACAATGATAAAAAACTTGACAGAAAGATAGATGACTTTTTAAATTTTCTTAATTCGGAAATGCAAAATGCTCTCAAGTCAAAATCGGCTACTAATGACGATTCTGTAAATGAAGAACAAGTAAATAATTTTTCGGGAGTTGTTTTTCCTGCCCCGCTAACATTGGAAGAAAAGTTAAAACTACTGAAAGAAGAAAATGATTATAAAATTGCGGTTAAAACCTATTTTAACAATAGTGCAAAAGTTATAGAAGACTATAACTCTGAAACTCAAAAAATATATTTAAAAGTAAAAGAATTACTTAGTAAATTAATAGATGCTGTTACAGAATTTTATTGTAGTGAACATCCACATGAATTTATAACAATAGTTGAAATTAAAACGAAGTATGCCCTGCATTTTAAGTGGAGCAATCTACATAGGTTAAATAATGAGGATGCGTTAATTCTTGAATGTGGAATTTATAATGCAGAGAATTATAATTCAGCAATATTTCCAGGTAACTTAATTTTATCTCCGATTATGCCCGCATCATATAGTTTTCACTTAAACAAATCGGGGGAAATAGGATGGTTACGTACTGCAAATGATAATGATTTCAATACATCAGAGGAATTGGTAAAATCGTGGGGACATCAATATTTAAACAAACTGGTATTCTAATGACAGAAATTTCCTCACCGATTTACGGCACGATACCAGATGTTCTATATAAATATAGAAGTTGGACAGACCCATATCAAAAAAGCATTTTAACAGAACAGGAAATTTTTCTTTCTTCCCCCAGAAGGTTTAACGACCCTTACGATTGTCGAATTCCAGTACGTTACGATTTAATGACAGATGAGGAAATGATAGAAAGAAATGCAGATATGTTTGCTGTTGTTAATCCAAACATGCCTAATTCTGAAATTCAAATATTAGCAAAAAAGGCATTTGATGACGAAACTCTGTGGTGTAAAAGCAAATTAGCTAAACAAGGAGAAGATTATTTTGAGAAACTGCACGGCACAGTTGGAGTTGTTAGTTTATCAAGTATAAGAAATAACACTTTAATGTGGAGTCATTATGCAGATTCTCATAGGGGATTTTGTGTCGGATTTCATTCTGAATTACTTTTTGATACAGGACATTTTGGAAGTGGTCAAAAAGTGGATTATTGCGATGAGTTACCAGTTATTCTTCCCACACGTGAAGATGGATTGCAAATAGTAAAGCAGATTTATAGTAAAGAATCGAAGTGGGAGTATGAGAAGGAATACCGTCTAACAACAATGCACTCCGCAGATAAAGCGGTCAAGATTCAGATAGAAGCATATAAGGAGGTGATACTTGGAGGCAGAATGTTAAAGGAACAAAAGGATGAAATAATATCGGTTATAAAAAACCAGCTTCCCCATGTTGAGATTTATCAGGTGCAATATCCTGGAGAAGCGTTTGATATTGAAATTATTCCTGTAAATTAAATAGACCAATGGCAATATATGGTATAGGAGCTTACTATGGAACGACTGATGTGTCAGATAGTTTTATAGCAAAAGGATTGGCTTATGTTGGCTGGAATAAGTCCGAAGCTCCCAGTTTACATGAGATATTAAGATACATCAAGATTGGTGATATGGTATATATAAAATCTGCACCGATTGGTCAGGGATTGAGAGTTAAAGCCGTAGGTATCGTAATAGATAACGAGTTAATTACTGATAATGACTTGGGCGTTGGGATAAAAATTAATTGGCTTTGGACTGGACACGAAATCCTTGATGAAATAGATGATAAGAACAATGTGAGGAATAATACATTGTACGAGGAGTATAGTAAGCATGTTCAATTACAGATTATCAATTTACTGACGAAGAAAATTCAATTAAAATGAAACCGATTTTTACAATACATGCAGGAGAGTATCTTGTAGGGTCTGAAATAGAAAAAAAACTTCGGGGCTATAATGTTTGGATACCAAGCAAAGACAGTGGAATTGATTTACTGGTAACGAATAGGAATAATACAAAAACAGCATCATTACAAGTGAAGTTCTCGAAAGACTTTAATGCCACTCATGTAAAAGAAGTATTCCGCCCCTATATAAAGGGAGCAGGATGGTGGAGGCTTAACAGGAATAAAATCAAAAACTCAAAGGCAGACTTGTGGGTTTTTATTTTATACAGCTTTCAGCATAAAGGGCAAGATTATATAATAATCAAACCAAAGGATTTGCTTTCCCTGTTCAGTAAAACAGGTAGAAGCGAAGACACAATTCATTGCTATATAACTGTAACAAACAATAAAACAGTTTTTGAAACACGTGGAGTAAATCATAAGGATATGCAACTTGTATGTAGAAACCAATACAATAACAAAATTCGCAACCTGAAACAGTATCTAAATAACTGGCAACCAGTTACTCAAAAATTAAAATAAAAACGAAATGTGTTCTGGTTAAGCTACTACCTCTCCAACCCTCTCATCACTCTTTCATTCTTAATCCCATACTTTCCATAAACAAAAACGAAGAATCCTTTCAGAATTTTTTTCATTGATTCTTTGGAAACATTTTCTTTGTACTGACTTTTATAGTGAGCTTGGAAACCCGAATTGACCATAGCAACCGTAATCTGGTCGAAAGAAGCAACAAGATGATACCCGAAAAGGTAATTGATAAAAGCGTGGATTATATCGCTATGTGATACGGCTGTTCCGTCCGACTTTTCCAATAATAAATATTCCTGGTATTCTTCACGATACTTAACCAGTTTGCTATGAAATGGTTTAGCTGTATGATATTGTTTCGGTTGTAGTTTTACCATCATTTAGC
>JBFWYJ010000263.1:0-4999 GCA_050186555.1 Bacteroidia bacterium | reverse complement strand
CTTATCTGAAAAATGTTGCATTTTGTGTAACCAATGGTAATGCCCCTAATATAAAAGCAAAAGCTAAGCCCGACATTTATAAAGTATTAGCTCCAATGACTGCACTTACTATTAAAGAAACCGCATTAAGCAAATGTCTTGATGAAATAAAAAAGCTTTACATTTCTGATATGAAAGTGATAAATCTTGACAGTCAGGAAGAAATTTTATTTAATGTGGCTAAAAACATTTTGAGTTACGGATATGTTAACGCGATTGATTTTTGGATCTATCTTAAAGAAAATCCAAAGAAATTTTTAAAGGTTCAAAAGACACTAGATCAAAACAAAGAGAATTATAGCTTCGTTTTTAGTAAAAATTCCAATCATAAAATATATTTTGACGAATTCTTCAAAACATTTAAAACAAGTACCAAATATCGATTAATTCTTGAAAGATATATTGGTGGTTTTATGACACAAAATCTTGCCATCAAGTAAAATGATTGTTCACGATAACACACTTATTTCCGAAGATATTCTTGAAAAAAAATTTGTCTGTGATTTAAATGCATGCAAGGGCGCATGTTGTGTAAAAGGTGATAGTGGCGCTCCCTTAAATAAAGATGAATTACCAATTTTAGACAGCGTGCTTGAGCAGGTAAAACCTTTCATGGTAAAAAAAGGTATTAAAGCAATTGAGAAACATGGTGCTTATGTAATCGATGGTGACGGAGACTACACAACTACTTTGGTAGGCGACGGAGAAGAATGTGCCTTTGTGTATTTTGATGAGCAAAAAATTGCAAAATGCGCCATTGAAGAAGCTTACAATAAAAAAATAATCAACTGGCAAAAACCTATTAGTTGTCATTTATATCCAATAAGAATTAGCAAATTAAAAAGTCATGAAGCTCTAAACTATGACAGGTGGTCCGTTTGCGAACCTGCCTGTAAATGTGGTGAAAAGCTATCAGTGCCTGTTTACAAATTTTTAAAGGCGCCGCTTATAAGAAAATACGGAAAAGAATGGTACAAACAGTTGGAAAAATTAGCTGATGTTTTCTTATCTTCAAAATCATGAAAACTTATCTTATCACGGGCTCAAATGGTTTACTGGGACAAAAACTGGTATATAAACTTCGAAACAGGAATGATATTAAGCTTGTGGCTACTGCCAGAGGTGAAAACAGATTAATTGAGAAAGAAGGTTATACCTACTCAAGTTTAGATATTTCTAATGAAAATGAAGTTAATGCCATTTTTTCTAAATATAAGCCGGATGTAATTATCAATACAGCGGCTATGACTAACGTTGATGCATGTGAAACAGACAAGGAAGGAGCAAAATTATTAAACGCAGATTCTGTCTTTTTTCAAGTTAAAGCTTTGGAAAAAATAATGTCAGAAGACAAAAATTACAACCCTCATTTTATTCACTTAAGTACTGATTTTATTTTTGATGGTACTCATGGACCAATAGACGAAAATGAAAAACCCAACCCGCTTAGCTATTATGCAGAAACCAAATTAGAGGCGGAAAAAATTGTTCAAAATAGCAATTTAAAATGGGCCATTGCAAGAACAGTATTGGTGTTTGGAATAGTAGACAATATGAGCAGAAGTAATATTGTGTTATGGGTGAAAGGAAATTTAGAAAGCGGTAAAACCATTAATGTGGTAGATGATCAATTCAGAACACCAACCTTAGCAGAAGATTTAGCAGATGGTTGTATTTTGATTGCAGAAAAAAATGCTACGGGAATTTACAATATAAGCGGTAAAGATTTTATGAGTATTTTGGAATTGGCACAACGTGTTGCCGACTATTATGGTTTGGATAAGTCGCTAATTAAACCTAGTAAAAGTGAGGATATTAAACAACCTGCCAAACGTCCGCCAATAACAGGATTTATTATTGATAAAGCCGTTAAAGATCTTGGATATAATCCACACGGTTTTGAAGATGGAATTAAAATTCTCGAATCTCAACTTAAATAACAATTCCTACTTCCCTTTCCAGAAATTCGAACACTTCCTCTCCTTTTGGAAGTAAGAACGCTTTAATACCACATTTCTTCGCAGCCTCCACATGAATAATGGTATCATCAATAAAAATGGTTTCCTGAGGATCCAATGCGTTTTCATTTAAAACAGAGTTGAATATTTCAAGCTCAGGTTTGCGCATATTCATTCTGCACGAATAATAATCTCTTTCAAAAAACTCACTTAAGTTTTTATAACCGTTTTCTTTTTCCAATATACTTTCAAATGATTCAATATGTGTTTCATTTGTATTACTTAAAAGAAATGTTCGATAATCCTTTTTTAATGATTTGAGTTTATCGAGCCTGTGCTGAGGAAAATCCAGCAACATTTCATTCCAAACCTTTACTAATTCGGCAACACCAGCTTCCAAATTAAACCAAGAGATAATCTTACTAAAAAAGTCCATTTCTCCAATCTGCCCTTTGTCAAATTTATCGAACAATTCAGACTGTGACAGTTGGCTATACATTTGGTTAAAATTCTTGCAGCCTAATCTTTCAAATGCATCAATCGTTCTCTGCATATCAAGATTAATAATAACACCACCTAAATCGAAAATTATACTTTTGATATTCAAATTATTCATCGTTCCCACCACCTTGCTTTAATACCAATATACAAACCGTCGTTCTTTTCTTCCAAGGGAAAAGTATCCAACGCATAACCTTGTCCGCTCGTGCATTTACCACTTTTTAAATCAAAACTATAACGGTGTAACGGACAAACTATTTCTTGATTCTTTTGACAAATGCCTCCTTTACTGAATAAGGCACCATTATGTGGACATTTATCTTGAACAGCAAACAAACCATTTTTAGTTCGCGTAACACATATTTTTTTACCTTTTAAATCAAAGGCCATTGTTTTGTTAAGCTGAAGTAAATTCTCTGCTTCTTCGAGGCTTCCAAATATCTTTATCCAATGATACACACTCTAAAATTACCCTTTTTATCAACAAACAAGCACTTGTGTAATCATCCTGATATTTGTATTTTTAAGGTTTATGCTTCGTAGCCTTATTGTAACAATTTTTCTTACATTTTCTTCCCAATTATGGGCGCAAGTGTATACTATTTCCGGAAAGGTTTTTGAAGCTACTACAAAAGAACCTTTGCCTTTTGTACCTGTTGTCATTAAAGGTGTGAATACTGGTGCACAAACCGATTTTGATGGTAATTTTGTCATTAAGTCTTCAAAGTTGGGCGATTCATTAATTGCCTCTTATATTGGATATAAGCGTTCTGCAAGAAAGATTAATAAAAGTCTTAAGGTTCAAGAAATAAATATTCCTATGGTAGAAGATGCCGGGTTCGCCTTAGATGAAATTGTTGTTACTATGGGAGAAAACCCCGCACATCGTATCATTCGAAATGCCGTGAAGAGAAGAGAAAAAAATGACCGTACAAATTTGGATTCATATGAATATGAAACATATAATAAGTTAGAATTTGATTTAAATCGCATTCCCAAAGAAATGCGTGAAAAGAAAATTTTCAAACCAATTTCATTTGTGTTTGATAATGTTGACAGTACATTTAGTGCTGAAAAGCCTTCCTTACCATTCTTTATGGTTGAAAGTTTATCGGATTTCTATTTTACCAGTAATCCTGAAAAACGCAAAGAAATTATTAAAGCCAGTAAAATTACAGGCGTAGAAAACTCCAGTATTTCACAAGTACTGGGTGATATGTATCAAAACATTAATATTTACAATAACAATGTCGTTGCATTCAATAAACAAATTCCCAGTCCGTTAAGTGAAAATGCGCTCTTCTATTACAAATTCTATTTAGAAGACAGTGCTTTTGAAGGCCAACATTATGTTTACCATTTAAGGTTTAAACCAAAAAGGGTACAGGAATTATCTTTCACCGGAAATATTTGGATTGCAGATACAACTTGGGGGGTGAAACGATTAGAAATGAGTTTACCTAAAGATGCTAATCTTAACTTTATCAATACTGCAAACGTAATACAAGAGTATACATATATAGACAGTACATGGATGCTTAAAAAGGACAGGCTTGTTGTGGATTTTGCACCAACTAAAAACTCAATAGGTTTCTATGGTAGAAAAACAACATCATACAGTAACATTGTTATTAATAAACCCAAAGACAAAAAGTTTTACGAGTTCGGAGACGCCATAGTAGTTAATGATGATGCAACAAACAAGTCGGATGAATTTTGGGCAGAGAATAGGCATGATAGTTTATCAAGCAGGGAGTTGAAAATCTTCAAAATGATTGATACCATACAATCATTGCCAATTTACAAAACCTGGGTTGACGTCTTTTATATGCTCGTAGCAGGATATAAGAAAGTAAACAACTTTGAAATCGGTCCGTATTCAAGCTTAGTTTCGTTTAATCGCGTTGAAGGTTGGCGCTTTAGGTTTGGCGGCAGAACCAGTGAAATGTTTAGTAAATGGTATGAATTAAATGCCTATGTGGCTTACGGTTTAAAAGATGAGAAGTGGAAATACGCCCTTGGTTTTAAAACTTTTATCACCAAGAAGCCAAACCGGCAATTGGTCGGTATGAGTTATAGAAGTGATTATGAAATTTTGGGACAAAGCACGAATGGGTTTTCTCAGGACAACGTGTTGGCTTCGTTCTTTCGTGTTAATCCATTAACCAATCTAACCCGAGTTAATAATGCCGAAGCCTGGTATGAAAGAGAATGGTTTCCGGGATTAATTTCAAGATTTATACTAGTAGGAAGGCAATTTACACCTTTGGGAGATAATACCTATTTAAGATATGACGGTGAGGGCCGTTTGAAAAAAGTTGAACATATCACGAATACCGAAGCCCGTGTTAACATCCGATTTGCATGGAAAGAAAAGTATGTTGGAGATGGCTTTACCAGATTGTCAATAGGAACGATATACCCTGTTATTCAACTAAATTATGCAAAAAGTTTACGATATGCTTTTAAGGGAGAATACGATTATCACAAAGTGGCAATTC
>JBFWYJ010000262.1:0-5013 GCA_050186555.1 Bacteroidia bacterium | reverse complement strand
CAAAAAGAATCCTTGTCCGGGACTGTTTCCAACAAAAGGTATCAAAATTCCACTGTGTGCCTTTTTGGTATTTGGAAAATACCCGAAAGGCAATCCCAAAGGCGTTGGAACACCGCCAACTTCAAGAAACATTGGTCCTGTTACAATTTTGTCGTTGGGTATTATCTTTGCTTTATTAGCCCTAAAAACCGTCCTGGAATCTTCTTGGTCACATGGAATACATTTCATGTTTTTTAAATAGACAACATCATTACTGTCCTTTTTAATTTCATTTCCAAAAACCAATAATTCCCCTTGTTTAGTAAGCGCTTTAAAAATCTTTCCTTTTTTTGTTTTAAGATTATACATGATTTTTTCTGCTGTCATTACCTGATCGCCCTCTTTAAATTCGGGATTTCCGACCAGCTTACCAGTGCTATCCGGAACGCCATATGCGGTGATTACATTTGCTTCATAGTTTATTTCAATAACAGCAGCTTTTACTTCTAAATTGCCATAAAGCACAACGGCATCCTTGTATAACACTGCTGTTTTCGTATCAGCGTAATAATTAAGGGAATCTAAAGCACTATATTGAATTTGACTTTCCAATTCATCACTTATCAATGTGTCTGCATTAACACTTTTTAAGGTATCCATTGGAGCCGTTTGTCCGTAATAAAAGCCGATAGATATTAACAAAGAGCTTAAGAAAAAAACTGCTATACGCTTAAAGCGGTTCAAATGTTAAATTTTACCTTTAATGGATGTGTTTACAAAGCTACAAAGCTAAATGAATTAAGCCCCAGAAATAGTGTTGAGAAAGGTTAAAAATATCAAATATCCACTGTTATTAATCCCTATTTTCATTACGATTTTGGCCTTTTCGGGCAAATCAGATAAGGATAAAAGCAGTAAAATTAAAACCATTGTTATTGACGCCGGTCATGGTGGTCATGATCCGGGCTGCAATGGTGCATTTGCGAAAGAAAAGGACGTGTCTTTAGCAGTAGCCCTTAAACTAGGAAAATTAATTGAGGACAATATCAAAGATGTAAAAGTTGTGTATACACGAAAGACTGATGTTTTTGTAAAGCTGGAAGACCGTGCTCAAATTGCCAATAAAGAAAAAGCAGACTTATTTATATCCATTCACTGCAACGCGGCAGGCAAAGTAGTGACTTATAAAGATAAAAAGGGGAAAACGCGTGTTAAGATGCGCAAAACTAAAAAAGGTAAGCTAGTACCCGTTGAAACAACTAACCCCATTCCATATGGTTCTGAAACTTATGTTATGGGAATTAAAAATGAAAAGGGTAAAATGGAGGTAGCATCCAGGGAAAACTCTGTGATTTATTTAGAGGAAGATTACGAAACCAAATATGAAGGTTTTGATCCGGATAGTGAAGAAAGTTATATCATAATGAGTAATTACACTTCAGCCTATGTAATACAAAGCGCCAATCTAGCTATGAAAATTCAGGATGAGTATAAAAACAAAGCCGGGAGATATGATAAGGGTGTGCATAGACAGAGTATTTGGGTGCTATGGAGAACAGCAATGCCAAGCATATTAACTGAAATCGGATTTTTAACTAATCCCACAGAAGAAAAATTTTTAGCAAGTGATGAAGGTCAAACTTACATTGCTAAAGCCATTTTTAGAGCTTTCAGAAAATACAGAGATGAAACTGATGGCGTTAAAAAGGAATACAAAGATGCTATAGAATTAGAACCGCCAATTGAAAATGAGAATTTCAAAGCCGGCAACATGCCGGGACAAGTGCCAAAAGATTTGGAAGAGGATACTGCAAATGGAAATGGTGATGAAGAAGAATCTGAAGATGATAAGAAAAATGATGCTAAAGAAGAAAAGCAGGAGAAAGACAGTTCTGTTGTAGAAAAAAAGGAAACGCCTGCTGGTTCTGAAGAAGTTGTTTATAGGGTTCAATTTGCAAGCAGTCAGTATGAGCTGCCTTTAGGTGAGAAAAAATACAACATGATAAAGTCGGCATGGTATTATGAAAATGGAAATATGTTAAAATATACTTCCGGCAAATTCTTCAAAATGAGTGAAGCAGTTGAACATCAGGAAATGTTAAGAAAAAATGGTTTTTCGGATTGCTTTGTTGTAGCATTTCAGGGAGAAAAACGAATTAGTGTAGTTGAAGCCAAAAAACTAACAGGACAGTAAGGTATATTTTGTACCTTTATTAAATGAGACTCTTGAGATTTACTTTTCCTATAGCACTATTAACTATTTTATTCTTTTCATGTCAGAAAAATGAAACTGATCCTGAAATAGACCCTGATACCGGCTGCACGAATTGTAGTTCAAGTAATTCTGTTACTTACTATGCTATTCTCAAATCGGGGGTGTATATTGAAACGTCTTCAAGTACTCAAACAGTTACAAACAGAGCCTCTGCCTTTTTTAGTAGTCAACCCATCAATCTGGCTAATTCTAACACAATGGTTAATGTGAACCTTGCTCAATTCAATGGTGATTCACTTAAAAACTCGGGACCGCCATTGTATTATACAAATGAAAATCCAATAAATCTTGCTACAGAACAATGGTATGTTGATGGCGGGAGTTCAGGCATCCCAACATTTAATTTCAATAACATAAACAATAAACCAGCTTACGCAACAATAAGCAATATTCCAGACTCAATATCCGCAGCTGTCGGTTTTTCGTTTACCGTTCACGACATATCTTATATGACCGCCGGTTCTGCAATTATTTCAGACGGAAAATCTTCTAATACAAAAATATTTTCTGTTCCTTTAAAATCCGGAACTGATACCATTTCGTTTAGCAGTCAAAATTTACTTTCTTTTTCTACAGGCACTACTGCATACGTTTCTATAGTACTAGAAAATAGCCAGATAGTTAAGATAGACGGAAAAGACATCAAGATAAGCAAAGAGAAAGCGTACACAAAGTATTTTAAACTAAAGCCTTAGTGGGCTTCCAGCCAATTGTTTCCTACTCCCATTCCAACTTCCACAGGAACCTTAAGCGGTAATGCTTCCTTCATTAATTGACTTACTAATTTCTGCATTAATTCCAATTCAGGTTTATAAACATCAAATATCAATTCATCATGTACTTGTAAAAGCATTTTAGATCTCAATTTCTGTTTTTTAATTTCCTTGTCAATATTAATCATGGCCAACTTAATCATATCTGCCGCACTTCCTTGTATTGGTGCATTTATGGCATTTCTTTCAGCAAATCCTCTTACTGTAGCATTCTGAGAGTTAATGTCCCTCAACCAGCGCCTTCTCCCTAAAATTGTTTGAACGTACCCATGTTCTCTGGCAAAATTAATTTCATTATCCATGTAATTTTTAATCGCAGGATATTGCTTAAAATAATTATCAATCAAAGCCTTTGCCTCAGTTCTGCTAACACCGATGTTTTCAGCTAAGCCAAATGGACCTTGCCCGTAAATAATTCCAAAATTAACGCTCTTGGCCTTATAACGCATCTCCTTTGTTACTTCCGATTCAGAAACATCAAACACTTTCGCTGCCGTGGCAGTATGAATATCTTTTCCTTCTTTAAAAGCCTGACACAAATTAGGGTCTTCACTTATACTGGCTACTATTCGCAATTCGATTTGAGAATAATCAGCGCTTAACAAGGTATACTCCTCACTTCTGGGAATAAACGCTTTTCTAATTTGTCTTCCTCTTTCTGTTCGAATTGGAATATTTTGGAGATTAGGATTGTCACTACTTAAACGCCCGGTAACAGCAACAACCTGATTAAAAGATGTATGAATTTTTCCTGTCCGTTTATCAACTAATTGCGGTAAAGCGTCTACATACGTGCTTTTTAGTTTCATCAATTCGCGATAATCCAGAATTTTTGAAACGATTGCATGCTCTTTTTCCAACTTCAACAATACATCTTCGCTAGTAGCATACTGACCGGTTTTTGTTTTTTTTGCTTTATCGGTAATTTTCAAATGGTCAAAAAGAATTTCACCGACTTGTTTTGGCGACGAAATATTGAATTTTACGCCGGCTAATTCATAAATATTTTCTTCTACTGCCAAAATTTCTTCTGTAAGCTCTTCGGAAAATCTCTTTAAGACGGGAACATCCAGTGTTATTCCTTCTCTTTCCATATCAGCCAATACTTTAATCAGAGGCCCTTCAACATCATTGTAAAGATTAATTGTTTCCTGTTCCTTCAATATCGGATCAAAAACTTCCTTTAACTGCAAAGTTATATCAGCATCTTCAGCAGCATAAACAGCTATCTCTTCCAAAGGAACATCATTCATGCTTTTTTGGTTCTTTCCCCTTTTTCCTATTAATGTTTCGATACTAATTGGTTCGTAATTCAAATATGTGTTAGCCAATAAGTCCATCCCGTGTCTCATTTCCGGCTGAATAATAAAATGAGCCACCATTGTGTCAAATAATTTGTTTTGAATAATGATTCCGTAATTACTTAAGATGTGGTAATCATATTTAATGTTTTGTCCTATTAGAACTTTTGATTCGTCAGAAAAAACAGGCAGAAATTCCTTTAGTACTTCCGCAACCCCTTCACCGGTTTGGTTAGTTGGGACATAATATGCCTGATGCTTTCTAACTGAAAAGGACATCCCAACAATCTCTGCATTTAAGGCATCAATACCGGTGGTTTCTGTGTCAAAACAATATTCTTTGGCATTTGTTAAAATTGCTATCAGTTTATCTCTATCAGCCTTTTTTGTACAAACTATGTATTCATGTTCAACAGAATTAATGTTATTGAAACTAGTCTCTTTTTCAACTATCTCTTCTTTTTTTCCATTTTCTGAATTAAAAAACTCTGACGTGCTAAACAAATCTGTTTGTCCATTAGAAGCTTTTGGCTTATAAGGTTTATTCTCAACAGTCTCTTCAACTCCGCCAATATCTTCTCCCAAAAGGTTTTGGGCGATGCGACGGAATTCCAATTCTTTAAAGAGTTCCTTTAATACATCTTTATTTAATGGTTTTAATCTAAGTGCTTCTTCATTAAACTCA
>JBFWYJ010000261.1:0-5042 GCA_050186555.1 Bacteroidia bacterium | reverse complement strand
GGAATACCTGAAATTCCATCAGCATTAGCATCTGTAGGATCAGATATGGCAATCAAATCTGCATCAGAAACAGCATCTAAAAATCCCAATCCGGTATTTGCAGGTGGAAGTATTTTAGAAAAACCTACACCGCTTGGTAAAGCTTCAGGTGTGTAACCGGGAATAGCTCTATTCTGTAATTGCGGTGCGCCAAAAGAAAGCCATTGATTTCCTGTACTATCTACTTGTCCGAATCGAGTTAAGGTTGTGAAAGGATGTCCTTTACCATCTCCTGCATGGCAAGAGCCACATGAATTGGCAACGAAAATTGGTCCGAGTCCATTTTGAGGTGTAAAAATATCATCATTGAAAGCAACATCTCCTTTTAGGAATTGCTGAGTCTCTGCGGTTGTTAAACCCTCCACAGGCCCATCCAATAATTCATCATCCTTTGGACTTGGTGGCATTATTTTCTTGCATCCAATAACTACCAATAGTAAAACAACTACTGTGAAAAGTGTTTTTTTCATCTTTTAAATGTTTTGGCAAAGCTGATTATAATTTAGAAGATTAAAATTATTATTTTTGGCATACCAAAAAGATAATTTATGAGACCAGAAACTATAGAGAATTACCTAAAGACCATATATAACCTGTCTTCCAATAATACCGCTGTTGTTAGCAACCAAAAAATTGCAGATAAACTTAGTTTAAACCCTGCAACCGTAACCGAAGGTTTAAGAAAATTACATGAATTAAAGTATGTAATTTATGAAAAATCATACGGTTCACGATTAACAACATCAGGTTCTAAATTGGCATTGGATATTGTTAGAAGGCATCGGATTTGGGAAACGTACCTCGCAAAAGAATTGGGTTTCGGTTGGGATGAGGTACATGCAATTGCTGAAGAGTTAGAACATGTAAACAATGCAAAACTCATAAACAAACTGGCTTCCATTCTTGGCAATCCAACTTACGATCCACATGGCGATCCTATTCCTGATGCGAAAGGAAAGATTCAAAAAAGTAATTTCATTAAACTATCCGAAACCAAAGTAAAAGGAAACTATAAGGTAATGGGTGTTACAGACCATTCACCAACATTTCTTAAATATTTAGAGAAACATCAATTGATTATTGGTGCAACTATTAATATAAAAACGATTGAGGATTTTGATAACTCAATCGTTCTTGTTTGTCAAAAAAAGGAAGTGAACATTAGCCCCAAGGCTGCTGAATGTATTATCGTTCAGTCCATTTAGCTTTTGTACATCGAGAGTATCTCTTGCAAATCAGAAGGTATCTCCATTGGTTTTAGAGGTGGTACATTTGCTCCGCCCGAATTCCCCAATGGAATCTCGCCTACAAAAGACTTTATACCGCCCACAAGTAACCGGGGAATTTGTCCGATGATTTCTTTAGTGTTTTTAATTTGGAATGCGAATAGCAACATGTGCCAATGCGCCTTTGAATGTTCAAAGGGATAAGCCTGACCAAGAATGTGCGCTCGTTCAAGATGTCGCCATGCGGTTTGTAAATCTCCCTTTGAAAATAGTTCTTTTGATTTTAATAATTCTCCATCTACGTGCTTTTTTAAGCCCTGAGGAATTTTATAATGCAATTTAATTTCTTTATTTTTTCAACTTCAATTTGTGTTTTCATTATCACTAATGCAGTAAAAGATAATTTCTCAAATTCCTCATTTTTTGAAAGTGGATTATTGGTTAGAATGAATTTAATTATCTCGTCCTTTGAAATTTGCATTAATGAAATTTAATATTTTGTATTCTAACTGCGTTCAAAATTGCGACCAATGCAACTCCTACATCGGCAAATACCGCTTCCCAAAGGGTGGCTACTCCGCCTGCACCTAATGCGAGTACAATAATTTTAACCACCATTGCCATTGTAATATTTTGCCAAACAATTTTTCTTGTTACGTTTCCGATTTTTATTGCAGTTACAATTTTCGAAGGCATGTCATTTTGAATCACAACGTCAGCAGTTTCAATGGTTGCATCGCTACCTAATCCTCCCATTGCAATACCTGCATCCGCCAATGCAATTACAGGCGCATCGTTTACGCCATCACCTACAAAAGCAATCGTTCGGTTTTCGTTTTTTAAGGCTTGTACTTTGTTAACTTTATCTTCCGGTAATAAATTACCAAATGCATTTACAATATGCAATTCTTTAGCAACTTTATCTACTACGCTTTGCTTATCACCTGAAAGCATTACTACTTTTAAGTTTAGTTTATGCATATCAACAATGGCTTGTGGAGCATCTTCTTTTATTTCATCAGCAACTGTAATATAACCTGCATACTTATTGTTTACCGCAATAACAACTATACTCTCAACAATACTTTCTATTTCGGTATCGTAAGCTATATTAAATTTTCGGAGCAATTTCGCATTTCCTGCCAATATTTGTTTGCTATTAACAACTCCTTTTAATCCATGTCCTGCAATCTCTTCAACTGTTTCAACCACAGCCTTGTTGTTTTGAACGTGTTGTGTTATAGCTATAGCAATGGGATGTGTTGATTTACTTTCAATACCTGCTGCCAAAGTCAATAGCTCACTTTCTTCAATCCCAACTGCAACTATTTTTTGAACTTTAAAAACACCTTTGGTTAGTGTTCCTGTTTTGTCCATAACTACTGTATCAATCTTTGTCATCACATCTAAGTAGTTTGATCCCTTAAATAAAATTCCATTTCGAGATGCTAAACCAATTCCTCCAAAGTATCCTAAAGGAATAGAAATTACCAAAGCACAAGGACAGGAGATAACAAGGAATACTAATGCTCTATAAAGCCAATCGTTAAATACATAATCCTTTACAAAGAGTGCAGGGAGCAAGCAAATACCTATTGCCAAGAAGACAACAATTGGTGTATAGATCTTTGCAAATTTGGAAATGAATAATTGTGTAGGTGCTTTTCGTGCAGTTGCTTCTTGCACCAATTCTAAAATTCTTGAGAGTTTACTGTCTTGAAAAAGTGCTGTTACTTTTATTTCGGAAACAGTATTTAGGTTAATCATTCCAGCCAATACATGTTCACTTTTCCGTTTTGTATCAGGCTTACTTTCTCCTGTTAGTGCAGCTGTATTAAATGCAGATGTCTCAGAGATAAGTTCTCCATCTAATGCTACCTTTTCTCCCGGTTTCACTTGTATTACTTCTCCAATTTTTACTTCACTTGGCGATACTGTAATTGTTGACCCATTTCTTATTACAGTTACCGTATCAGGTCGAACATCTAACAAAGCTTTAATACTTCGTTTTGCACGTTTAACTGCTGCTGATTGAAATAACTCACCAACCGCATAAAATAACATAACAGCAACGCCTTCTGAGTATTCTCCAATAAAGAATGCTCCAATGGTTGCAATGCTCATTAAAAAGAATTCGGAAAAAAACGAACCTTTTGCGATAGAGTTTACTGCATCTTTTAATACAGGAATTCCTACAGGAATATACGCTACGATATACCAAACAAGGCGAACATAATTTTTAAAAAAATCCGGCTTTATAAAATTATCAAGAATAATTCCTGACATTAAAACAACAAAACTGATAATTGCAGGTAAGTATTCTTTCCAAGCAGATTCTTCCTCGTGGTCGTGATTATGCCCTTCATGCGAATGTTCTTCTGCTTTCGCATAGATTTTATCCTCTAACGTACAACAGGTCATTTTGCCCTGCTCATCGTAGGTGTGTTTATGGTTTGGATCTGTATTAATCATTTCTATTCTATTTTAATTTGGTGGGCGAGAGAACCTGGCTATGAAAAAAGTTTAATCAAACTTAAAAGGAACCAAGCCTCCGCCCATTATATTTTAATGCCCATGACCGCCTTCTTCCTCGCTGTTTTTTATTTTAGCGAGTATGTCGTATGCTCCGTTTATTACAATCAACGATTCATTATTCAAACCTTCCTTTGTTACAATTTCGGTGTATCCTAATTCACTTATTCCTTTTGTTACTTCAAACATTTTAAAGTGATTTGCTTCCTTTTCCGCAACAAAAACATAATCTTTACCTTCAAAATTAACAATGGCTTCATTTGGCAATGCAGATAAACGCTGAGTTCCTGCTTCAACATAAGCCTTTAAGTACATTCCCGGTAACAAATCTAAGTCCTCTTTATCTAAATGACAATGAATTCGTACAGTTCTATCCGTGCTAATTTCCCTCCCAATCAAATAAACTGTTGCTGTACGTTCTTCTGTTTCATTTGCTAAAGTAAAGCGCACTTTTTGTCCTAATTTAATCTTGGGGATATCTTTTTCAAAAACAGTTAATTCAGCGTGGAGGTGTTCTGTATCAACAATTTTAAACATCACATCGGTTGGATTAACATACATTCCAATGTTTACATTTACGTGTGTAACATAACCACTTATTGGGGAAGAAATCGTGATTGAGTTTTGCATGGTTTGGCTTGTTAATTTCTCTCCATTTATTCCAAGCATCATTAATTTAGATTTTAATCCTGCATTTTTTGCAAGCATACTTTCGTATTGTGATTTAGCTTGTTGTAATGTTTTTTGAGAGTTCACATTATCTTTCGATAATTCCTTTTGTCGGTTATACTCCAATTCCAAATATTCCAATTGACTTTTGGTTTCTAAAAAGTCCTGTTGCATTTGAATGTAATCAGGATGTTGCATTACTACAATCGCCTGCCCTTTGGTTACTTTTACTCCCTGCAATAACTCCGTGCTTTTTACAAAGCCTCCCATTGGTGCGGAAATGCTAACCAAATTTTGTGGTGGCACATCCAACATTCCATTCACTTTTATTGCACCGCTCAGGTCTTTCATCTCTATCTTACCTAATTTAAGACTGATTATTTTAACCTGTTCAGGTGTTAATTCAACAATACTTGCTTCTTCTTCATGGTGTTCTTCTTTTGTAGCTTCTTCTGATTTGCTTCCACATGAGCTAATAAGAACTACAGTAAACACAAAACCAAGTAGTTTATTTATAATGATTGTCCTTTTCATATTTCTATTTTTAAATTATTTTTTACCTAATAAGAATTCCAG
>JBFWYJ010000260.1:0-5071 GCA_050186555.1 Bacteroidia bacterium | reverse complement strand
CACAAAGATAGTGTGCAATTCTTTCCCGGAAATAAATCGCAAACTTATGCATTCAACTCCTTCAGTTATCTTGGTCCAACATTGATATTTAACAAAGGAGCTAATGTAAATATTACTGTAAATAATCAGATTGGTGACACAACTACAGTACATTGGCACGGTATTCATCTTCCTTCAAAATGGGATGGCGGGCCACACACACCAATATTACCAAGCGCAAGTTGGAATCCAACATTTACGGTAATGGATAATGCTGCAACGTACTGGTATCACCCACATTTGCATATGAAAACGGCAGAGCAAGCGATTAAAGGTGCTGCCGGATTAATAATTGTGAGAGATCCTATTGAAGCTGCATTAAATTTGCCAAGGAAATATGGAGTGGATGATTTTCCATTAGTAATTCAATGTCAGCAATACGATTCAGCTAATCAAGCAATGCCTCTCGGTATGCAAGATTCAACTATTTTGATAAACGGAGCAAGAGCAAATTATGGATATACTGTATACGCAAACTGTCCTGCGCAAATTGTTCGTATGCGTATTTTAAATGCTTCAGGTGAGCGGACTTTTAATTTCGGATTTACTGCAAATAAGCAATTCAAAATAATTGCAAGTGATGGTGGATTATTAAATGCTCCGGTTAACACAACACGTTTACGACTTGCACCGGGCGAACGTGCAGAAATTTTACTTGACCTAAACGGAATGAATGGTCAAACCATTTATTTAATGAGTTATGCTTCCGAACTTCCAATGGGAATACAAGGTGGGCCAACAATGCCAATGCCAAGTGGGCCACCAATGGATAGCCCGTTGAACGGAATTGATTTTAATATCATGCAAATAAATGTTGTTCCTCAAACTGCAAGTCCGGTTACGACTATCCCTGCAACTTTAACAACAAATAATCCTTATCCAACAGGATCGGCTAATGTAACAAGAACTATCCGATTTACAGCAGATAGTGCAATGGTAATGGATGGGCCATTTTATTTCAATGATAGCACATTTAATATGATGCGCATTGACTATGAGATTCCATTGAACAATATTGAAATTTGGAAATTGGTAAATGAAACAATGGTTGCTCATCCTTTTCACATCCATGACGTGCAGTTCTTTTTGTTTGATAGAAACGGAAGTACTCCGCCTGCGGAAGAGTTAGGTAGAAAAGACGTGGTACTTGTCCCTCCAGGAGATTCGGTAATGTTTATTACAAAATTCGAAGACTTTGCAGATACAATTATTCCATTTATGTACCATTGCCATATTTTAATGCATGAAGATGATGGTATGATGGGACAGTTTATTGTTAAACCAAACCTGACAAGTGTAAATGAAATTGCTTTGAATGACTTAAGTATCAAAATATATCCGAATCCCGTAAAAGATATTTTGTTTTTAAATATTGAACAGTTATCCAACCCGAAACCTGTTGAAGTAAAAGTGTACAACAGCATTGGAAAACTGGTTTATCAAACTGATATTAAAGATACAAATACGGTAATTGATATTGGGCAATGGTCAGGTGGTTTATATTTAATAGAAATTCAACAAGAAGGAAGCAGAGCATTTAAAAAAATAATTGTAGAATAATGAGATTTTATTTGATTTATATATTGATGTTGGGATTCAAGACTGTTGTTGGGCAAGTTCCTAACAACAGTTTTGAAACATGGAATTCCATGAGTGGATATTCGACCCCTGCGAATTGGGACAACTTAAATCAAATAACTTTTTCAAGTGGAATATTTACGTGTTCGCAAGGGACTCCGGGAAATCCCGGCAGCAGTTACCTGTTTTTAATGTCTAAAACTGTTCCGGGCCGAGGAGTCGTTCCGGGAATTGCAGTTTCAGGAAAACTAGACACAAACACTTATAAGCCATTATCAGGTTACTCCTTTACAAATAGGCCGCAAAGTTTAAATTACAATATCCAATACATGCCTTATGATCCAACGGACTCAACGAGTGTGAAAGTTTTGTTAACTAAATGGAATACTTCAACTATGCTTCGTGATACGATTGCTTATGGCGCCAGCTATTACAATGCAATGGCGCATTCTTGGTTTGTTGGCAGTACTTATTTGAATTATCAAAGTGGAGATGCTCCTGATAGTGCGTTAATTATTTTGTCTTCAAGTTCAAGTAGTCCGAAGAACGGAAGCTATATTTATTTGGACAACTTGCTATTCACTGGCTCGGTTATCGGTATCAATGAACAAAGTATAAATCAGGAAGATGTCCTTATTTATCCCAATCCAACAGTTGAATTGCTCATAGTGGAATTGAAAAACAATATATCTGAAGTAGAAATAACAGTTAGTGATATATTGGGGAAACAAGTTTTTTGTACATCATCTTCAAATAGTGTAACAGTAAATACAATGACATGGGCAAGAGGAGCCTATTTCATTAAAATAAGTAGAAACAATAAATCAAGTATTAACAAAAAAATAATAATCCAATGAAACTAAAAACAATATTAGTAGCAAGCCTTATGGTTGTAGTACTTGCATCCTGCTCTAATAAAGCAGAATCTGAAAATACCGCAACAGCTACTGAGGTAATAGATGGGGTAACAACTTCGACTTTCAAGGTTTGGGGGAACTGTGAAATGTGTAAGGAAACTATAGAAAGTTCTCTAAAAGTTGATGGAATTACAAAAGCTGACTGGAATGTGGATTCAAAAATAATGACAGTAACTTACGATAATAGTAAGATCACTTTGGATCAAATACAAAAAAACATTGCCTCGGTTGGTTACGATAATGAAAAATACAAAGGGGACGACAAGGCTTATAGTGAGTTAGCCGGATGCTGTCAATACGATAGAAAGTGATATAAATCATATCGTTCTTTGATGCATATCAGTTAGTACATATTCAGATATACGGATATTCGTATATCTGAATATGTATAAACTATGAGAAAAAAAGAACACGACTTAGTATTGATATCGGAGTCATTGAAAGCAATGGCACACCCTGATAGAATTAGTATTTTAACTCTTCTTGGTCAAAAAAAAGAAATTAAGTTTTCGGTTAGTCAGATTTGTGACCAGTTAAAATTAAATCAGCCTGAAGTGTCAAGGCATCTTTCAATATTAAAAAATAAAGGGATTTTAATGTTTGAAAGAGTTGGTTCGCACATTTACTACTCACTAAACAAAAATAATTTGGTTTTTAACTGTATCGAAAAATTGCTCCACAAGAAATGAAGAATAAGAAAAGCATATTTGTAACAAAAGCTTCAGGAGAAACAGCACCTTTTATTGAGGATAAGCTCCGCAATTCTTTGATACGGTCTGGAGCAAATGATAAACAAACTGATGAAATACTCAAAGAAGTTTCGAGTCAATTATATGAAGGAATTTCTACAAAAAAAATCTATCGTTTAGCATTTAATAAATTAAAAGATCGCTCTAAACATTTGGCTGCTCGATACCATTTGAAACAAGGCATAATGGAATTAGGCCCTTCCGGCTATCCATTTGAAAGATTCATTGGAGAAATACTAAAAGAGCAAGGCTACTCGGTAAAAGTTGGTGAGATTGTAAAAGGTAAATGTGTCACTCACGAAGTAGATGTGATTGCATTGGCGGATCATCATCATTTTATGATAGAGTGTAAATACCATAATATGCAAGGGATTGTGTGTGATGTAAAAATACCTCTTTACATTCAATCTCGCTTTAAAGATGTAGAAGTTGAATGGCTAAAAATTCCCCAACACGATAAAAAAATCCATCAGGGATGGGTTGTAACAAATACAAAATTTAGCTCAGATGCCATACAATACGGAAACTGTGCCGGATTAAAACTTTTAGGATGGGATTACCCGATTAAAAACAGTCTTAAAGATATTATTGATGATTTAGGCTTATACCCTATTACCTGCCTTACTACGCTTACTCGCGCTGAAAAACAAAAGTTACTGGAAATGAAAATTGTACTCTGTACAGAAATTTGTGCCAATGAAAAACTTCTATATGATATTGGAATGAATGAAACTAAAGTTAAAAAGGTTTTAGAAGAGGGGCAGCAACTTTGCCATAAACTAATGAATAATGGCAAGCATTAAATTAAATATAAATCCACACGCTATTGAGCCGGAGGCAGTATTAACTGCCTTACATTCTGATGCTGCAAATGGCTTAACTTCAACAGAAGCACAAAAACGATTAAAGAATGGTGCAAATAAAATTGAAGCAAAAAAAGACAAAAGTATTTGGCTCATTTTCCTGAGTCAATTTAAAAGTCCTATAGTATGGCTTCTTGTTTTCGCAGCAGGATTGTCTTTTTATTTTGGTGAGTTATTAGATGGCATCGCTATTCTTATTGTAATACTAATCAATGCACTTATAGGCTTTTACATGGAGTACCAAGCAGAACGCTCTATGAATGCCTTAAAGAAATTATCTGCTGTTCCTGCCAAAGTAATGCGCAATGGAAAGTTAGAAGAAATAAATGCGGAGGAAATTGTTCCGGGAGATATAATTTATATTGAGGCAGGAGACATGATTCCTGCCGATGGAAGAATTTTTAAAGCTTCTCAAGTCCAAATTGATGAATCAGCTTTAACAGGAGAATCGCTTCCTGTAGAGAAACAAACCGATAAATTGCATGGGGATACAACTCTTGCAGAGAGAACCAATATGTTGTATAAAGGCACTTTCTCAACAAAAGGGAATGGGTTTATGGTTGTAACAACTACAGGAATGGACACCGAGCTTGGTAATATCGCCCGAATGGTTCAATCAGCTGATCAGGCAGCCACTCCTTTAGAGAAAAAATTAGAAAATTTTAGCAAAAAACTTATTTGGATTACCGTGGGGTTGGTAGTTGTTATTTTTGTTGCCGGACTTTTGAATGGACAAAAATTCCTTGAAATGTTGGAGACCTCAATTGCACTTGCAGTTGCCGCTATACCTGAAGGCTTGCCCATTGTTGCTACAATGGCATTAGCACAAGGGATGATGAAAATGGCAAAATACAATGTAATTGTAAAAAAACTATCCGCAGTTGAAACGCTTGGCGGAACGAATGTAATATGCACAGATAAAACA
>JBFWYJ010000259.1:0-5074 GCA_050186555.1 Bacteroidia bacterium | reverse complement strand
ATAAGAGAACTTGGATTAGAAGTACAAACACAAAAATCAGGCACTCCTACAATGGGTGGATTAATAATTATTGCTGCAATTATAATTCCAACACTATTATACGCCAAGATTTTTAACCTATATATTCTTCTTATGCTAATCTCAACAATTTGGCTGGGTGGAATAGGTTTTTTAGATGATTACATAAAAGTATTTAAGAAAAACAAAGAGGGTCTTCAAGGAAAATTTAAAATAATTGGTCAGATAGGCATTGGATTACTTGTTGGCAGCATATTGTACTTCCATCCTGATGTTGTAATTAAAGAAAGAGTGCAGTCAACTTCAAAACAGCTCGGAAACATTTCTAGTACTGAAAGTAAATTTGAAAGTCCAAAATATTCAGAAAAAACTACCAAAACATTAAAAACTACAATCCCCTTTGTAAAAAATAATGAGTTAGACTATGGCAAGTTTATCTCATGGATGTGTGATGATTGTTACAAATATGGTTGGCTAATATTTATACCCATGGTAATACTAGTTGTTACGGCGGTATCAAATGGTGCGAACATTACCGATGGAATTGATGGTTTAGCAGCCGGCACAAGTGCGATAATTGGAACTGTACTTGGTGTACTCGCATACGTGAGCGGCAACATGGTGTTTGCAGATTATCTAAACATCATGTACATCCCGAATACGGGCGAGCTGGTTGTATTTATAGCGGCGTTTGTTGGAGCATGTGCCGGATTTTTGTGGTATAATGCATTTCCTGCTCAAGTTTTTATGGGCGATACAGGAAGCTTGGCTATTGGAGGAATTATTGCAGTGTACGCAATTGCAATTCGAAAAGAATTACTAATTCCAATTTTATGTGGCGTGTTTCTAGTTGAAAACTTATCTGTTGTCTTACAAGTTGTTTACTTCAAATACCAAAAAAGGAAACGCGGTTTAGCATACGCTCAAAACAATAGATTGTTTAAGATGGCTCCATTGCATCATCATTATCAAAAATCCGGCTTTCATGAAGCTAAAATCGTCATGCGTTTCTTTCTTATTAGCATCATGCTTGCGGCGTTAACATTCGTAACATTAAAATTAAGATAATTGGATAACAGGATAGTCATATTAGGTGGTGGCGAAAGCGGTATTGGCAGTGCAATTCTTGCCAAACAAAAAGGCTATGATGTGTTCTTAAGTGATGCAGGATTATTAAAAGAAAAATATAAATCTACTTTAAGTATTGAAAAAATTGCATTTGAAGAAAATACCCACACCATAGATAAAATATTAAGTGCAAAAGAAATAATCAAAAGTCCGGGTATTCCAGAAAGCAACCTCGTTGTTTCAAAAGCATTAGAATTAAAAATCCCGGTAATCTCTGAAATAGAATTTGCTTCTCGATATACAAATGCAAAGAAAATATGCATCACTGGAACAAATGGCAAGACAACAACAACATATCTTACATATCACATTTTAAAAAATGCAGGATTAAATGTTGGCTTAGCAGGCAATGTCGGGAAAAGCTTTGCTTTGCAAGTTGCCAAAGAAAATTTCGACTACTATGTGCTTGAACTGAGCAGCTTCCAATTAGATGGTATGTTTGAGTTCAGGGCAGATATTTCTGTGCTTCTAAATATTACGCCTGATCACCTAGACAGGTATGATAACAAGTTTGAAAATTATATAAAATCAAAATTTAGAATTATTCAAAATCAAACCTCAAATGAATTTTTCATTTTCAACTACGATGATGAGACCATAAAAAATTACATGGCAAACTGGAATAGTCCGGTTCAATTAGTGCCGTTTAGTTTACAACCACACCAACTAACCAATGGTGCATTTCTAGAAAACAACCAAATAACAATAAAATACAAAACCAATCAAAATCCCTTAATTATGACAATTGAACAATTAGCCTTACAAGGCAGGCACAACGTCTACAATAGCATGGCTGCATCTTTAGCATCCAAGATTGTAGATGTTAGAAACGATGTAATAAAAGAAAGTTTAATGAACTTTCAGGGCGTAGAACACCGATTAGAAAATGTGGCAAACGTTAATGGAATCGAATTCATTAACGATTCAAAAGCAACAAATATAAATTCCGCGTGGTATGCACTCGAAAGCATGGAAAAACCCGTAGTTTGGATTTGCGGCGGACAGGACAAAGGAAATAACTACGAAGAAATACTTGATCTTGTAAAGCATAAAGTAAAAGCAATTGTGTGTTTAGGAAAAAATAACAAAAAAATAATCAGTGCTTTCAAAGACACAATAGAATTAATTGTAGAAACTGATAATGCCATGGACGCCGTAGCAGCTTCATATAAAATTGCAAAGAATGGTGATGTTGTATTATTATCTCCTGCATGCGCAAGCTTTGATTTATTTGAAAGCTATGAAGATAGAGGCATGCAGTTTAAAGCTGCTGTAAAGTCTTTATAATAATCAAGATTCTCTAATAAATGAAGCTTTTTAGTTATTTAAAAGGTGATAAGGTAATTTGGGCAATCATGTTCTTGTTGTCATTGCTGTCTGTATTAGTAGTATACAGCGCTGTGGTAACTTTAGCTCATAAATTCAAACAGGGAAATGCAGAATTCTATTTAGTAAAACATTTCGGTTTGATATGTGCTGGACTTTTCTTAGCATACTTATTTCATAAAATGAAATACACATCATTTAGCAAAGTTGCACAAATAGGATTTTACCTCTGCATACCCTTGCTTTTGTTTACTCTGCTGAAAGGCGTAAGTACAGGTGAGGCTAGCAGATGGATTGAAATTCCAGGCACAAAACTTACATTTCAATCTTCCGACATAGCTAAAATAATTTTGTTGCTTTACGTTGCCCGTACTCTAACATTAAAGCAAGACATGATTCAAACATTTAAAGGTTTAACAATTCATTTATTACTTCCTATTTTGATTATCTGCCTTTTAATCTTACCAGCCAACTTTTCTACTGCAGCTTTGCTATTCTCAAATTGCTTCTTTTTAATGTTCGTTGGAAAAGTGAATATTAAATTTTTAGGGTATATCCTTGCCATATGTTTTGCCGGTACTATTTTGCTTGGCACATTAGTTTATACAGCACCGAATTTAATTCCAAGAGGAAAAACATGGAAGTCCAGAATTGAACATTTCATTAAATCTGATAGTAAAGGAAACTATCAAAGTGAGCAAGCAAAAATAGCAGTAGCTACAGGAGGGCTAATAGGAAAAGGTCCGGGAAATTCAACTCAAAGAGCATTTTTACCTCAAGCTTCCTCTGACTTTATCTATGCCATTATAATTGAAGAATACGGAATACTAACAGGAGTACTAATTATATTTCTTTATCTCATTTTATTCTTTAGAGGGATTAGAATATTAAGAGATACTGACAAAACTTTTGGTGGATTAATTTCTGTTGGGCTATCCTTTAGCCTAGTGTTTCAAGCTTTAATTAATATGGCCGTTGCAGTCAATCTATTTCCGGTAACCGGACAGCCTTTGCCATTAATAAGTATGGGAGGAACTTCAATTTTGTTTACAATGATTTCATTAGGAATTATTATAAGCGTAAGTAAAGACATTAATAATAAAGACATTGAAAGCATCGCGTCAACTTAAATTTATTCTTAGCGGTGGTGGAACAGGAGGCCATATATTTCCGGCAGTTTCCATAGCCAACGAGCTCAAAAAAACTTTTCCTGATTCACAATTCCTGTTTGTTGGTGCGGAAGGAAAAATGGAGATGGAAAAAGTTCCAAAAGCAGGCTACGAAATAATTGGTTTACCAATAGTTGGTTTGCAAAGGAGGTTAACTTTCAAAAATTTACTGCTCCCTTTTAAATTAATTTCCAGCTTATTAAAAGCCAGAAAAATAATTAAATCATTTAATCCGGACATTGCTATTGGAACCGGAGGATTCGCCAGTGGTCCGGTTCTAAGAATGGCAACCAGACTTGGAATTCCTACGCTAATTCAAGAACAAAATTCATTTGCGGGAATAACAAATAAAATATTAGCAAAAAAAGTAAATACTATTTGCGTGGCATATGAAAATATGGACAGGTATTTTCCAAGAAATAAAATTGTATTTACCGGAAACCCAATCCGACAAGATATTGCTGATTTAAAAGTTGAAAAAAAAGAATCGTTTGACTTTTTTAAGTTACAAAGCGATAAAAAAACATTGCTAATAATTGGCGGCAGCCTTGGAGCTCTTACTATTAATAAATCTATAGAAAAAGGCTTAGAAGAAATTCAAAAAAATGACATCCAAATAATATGGCAGACGGGTAAATCATACTTTTCTAAAGCGAAAGAGTTGGAAAGTAAGTTCTCTAATTTAAGGGCTTATGATTTTATTTCCCGTATGGATTTTGCGTATAATGTTGCTGATTTAATTATCTCAAGAGCCGGAGCAAGTTCTGTGTCTGAAATATGTGCAGTTGCCAAAGCTAGTATTTTAGTTCCATCTCCCAACGTAGCTGAAGATCATCAAACAAAAAATGCTATGGCATTGGTTAATAAAAATGCGACCATATTGGTAAAAGACGCTGAGGCAGAAAACAATTTAATTAATGTAGCAATAAATCTGCTTTCAGATGAAAAGAAGTGTACAGAATTGGCGACAAATGCGAATACCCTGGCCGTGAAAAATTCAGCTGAGTTAATTGTCCAAGAAATAAAAAAAATTCTAAGTGTCAGCTAAGCCAATAAATTCATATAAGTGCTATTACTTTTTAGGTATCGGAGGCATCGGAATGAGTGCGCTCGCAAAATACTTTCATCACTATGAAAAAAAAGTAGAAGGTTATGATAGAACTCCCAGTATAATAACCGATGAAATGATTCAAACCGGAATCGACTGTCATTTCAATGAAGATACCCAAAAAGTAAAAAATCTGCTTGAATCGTATTCAACGGAAGAACTAATTATTATTTATACACCTGCCATTCCAGACAGTAATCAAGAAAAAATCTTACTAGAAAAATCAGGCTATACAATGCTTAAAAGAGCAGAAGTATTAGGACGTATTTCAAATCAACACAAAACAATAGCAATAGCCGGCACACATGGTAAAACTACTACAACT